>JAPTUI010000038.1 GCA_028067895.1 Pseudomonadota bacterium
GAGCCTCGCACGTGAGGATCGGCCATGAAACATTCCGCCCCCCGCTCCGCCTCGCCGCGAGCGCAACACCCCAATGACTTCAACCCCGGCGCTCTGCACGATGATGCCCTGATCGGCTCCGCCAAGGCCGCCCGATTTCTCGGGCTTCCGGACAGCACCTTCTTTCTACTGCGCAAGCGCATGGGCCGGGACTTCCCTCGGCCAGTCATCGCCTGCGGACGGCCCCGTTATCGCGTGGGTGCTCTACGTGAATGGATGCGCCGGATGGAAGCTGAGAACGGCGGGAAGGCGGCATGAGCGCCCGCATCGAACCGCCACGCGACGATGGCTTGCCACCTGTTGAGCTGTACGCCGACGACCCGCCCGTGCGCAAGATGGCTGGCGCGCGGCCCGAGCCTGCCCATAAGGATGAGACAGCCCCTAGCCACGTGATCCTGACCCCTGCCGACACTGTGAAGATAACCCCTGTCTGCTGGTTGTGGCGCGACTGGCTGGCACGCGGCAAGTTGCATCTCATCGCGGGCGCTCCGGGCACTGGCAAGACCACTATCGCCTTGGCGGTGGCCGCAGCGACCACATGCGGGGCTACGTGGCCTGACGGAACACGGGCCTGCGTTGGAAATGTCGTGATCTGGAGCGGGGAAGATGACCCGAGCGACACGCTCGCGCCGCGCCTGAAGGCAGCGGGTGCCGACATGGCGAGAGTGCATCTCATCGAGGGCACAGTGATCGACGGGCGGCGCTGCCCCTTCGACCCGGCGCGCGACCTGCCCGCGCTGGCCGCTGCATTGACCGCCTTGCATGGCGTGGCGCTGATCGTCGTGGACCCCATCGTGTCGGCAATTGTTGGCGACAATCACCGCAACAATGAGGTGCGCCGGGGCCTGCAACCGCTGGTGGACTTGGGCGCGCACCTCGGGGGGGCCGTGCTCGGGGTCACCCATTTGACGAAAGGAACCGCCGGACGCGACCCGCTTGAGCGCGTCACAGGATCGTTGGCGTATGGGGCTCTGGCGAGGCTGGTCTGGCTAGCAGCACGCCAGCCCGCCGAGGATGACACCCCCGAGCGGCGCGTGCTTATGCGCGCCAAATCGAACATTGGCCCGGACGGCGACGGTTTCGAGTACGAGCTGGCGAACGGTGATTTGCCGGGACTTCCCGGCGTGATTGCTTCGCGCGTGGTCTGGGGGAAGAGAGTGACGGGAGCGGCACGCGACGTGCTGGCTGACATTGAGCCGAGCGGCGACCCCGACGAACGGCAAGACCGCCGCGACGCTGCCGAGTGGCTGCGCGACCTGCTCACGGGCGATGCAGTGCCTGTGAAGGCCGTGCGCTCCCAGGCGGACGCGGCGGGATTCTCGTGGCGCACCATGCAGCGGGCCATGCGCGATCTGGGAGTAGTCTCCAAGCGAGCCGGCTTCGGGCAGCCTGCCGTCTGGCATCTACCAGTCCCGCCAGTCGCGCCACACAATTTGTTTGGCGCGAATGGGGGATTTGGCGCGAATGGTGGTGCGGAAGGGGTCGAAATATGAGCGCGACCGCCATTCTCGACCGTCTCGCCGCCGCTGGTGTCCACGTCCGCCTCGACCCGGCGAAGCCAGACCGCCTTAAGCTGGCCCCCGCCGAGCGGCTGAACCCGGAACTCTTGGCCCTGGCTCGCCAGCACAAGGCCGACCTTCTGCGCGAGCTCCGGGCGCGGACCCGCCTGCCGGCCCCCGAGGAACTGGCCCGCTGGGGCGACTATCTGCTGGAGCGTGCCTCGATCATGGAGGCCGACGGCGAGCTGCCCCGCGCCGAGGCGGACCGTCGCGCCTGGACCGAGCTGCTGAGCAAGTACCCGGCGGCAGCGGCGCACTTCCCGCAAGGGAGCGGCCATGCTTGACCTCGCACTGCACTATGCCGCCCGAGGCTGGCCCGTCTTTCCACTGGTGCCGAACGGAAAAAAGCCGCTGTCCGGCTCGCACGGCTGCCTCGATGCGGCCCTGGACGCAAACCGGATCGAACGCTGGTGGGCCGAGCACCCGACCGCCAATGTCGGCATCGCCACCGGGAGGCGCAGTGGGCTGCTCGTGGTGGATATTGACCCGAGGCACAACCCGCAATGGCTCGACGCGCTGCGCGAGTTGAACCTGCCGCGCACCTTCACGGTGCGCACCTGGTCGGGCGGCTGGCACCTGTACTACCAGAGCACCGGCGATGGCCCCTCAAGCGGCACCGTCCTGCTGCCGGGGATTGACTGGCGCTGTAACGGCGGCTACGTGGTCGCGCCCGGCTCAAGCGTGGAAGACGCGCAGTACACCATCGCGCGGAATCTGCCGATTGCACCGGCTCCCGCACTCCTGCTGGCCCGCATCGAGGCGCACCGCAAGGTGCGCCGGATCGAGCACGATGCCGCTGGCCGCATGGTCATAGCCAGCGGCAAGCGGAATGAGACGCTGCTACGCATTGCCTGCGCAGTCCGCCGCTGGGGAGTGGAACAATCCGCGCTGCTGGACTGCCTCCGCGCGGTGAACGCTGCGCACTGCGACCCGGCGCTGTCTGATGAAGAACTGACCACCATCGCCGCAAGCGCTGCCCGATACGCACCGGCTGAACAGCAGGAACGGAGGGCGACCCGATGATTACCCGACTGGCTGGCGCTGCCATGGCGGTAGCCTCCGCCTGGTGGCTCGCGCGTGCGCTGCGAGCGCTACGGATCGAGCACCGCACACGGAGGGCACAACGATGAACAGTAATGCGCCTGCATCCGGAAAATCACCCGCGTCGCCGCCTACCATGACACCTGAGGAAGCAAAAAAGGAGCTGGACCGGCGCCACGTCGCGCGGGAGCTCCTGCGTCCATCAACGCTCGCAGGGAATGCCATTGATCAGTTGAAGCTGTCAGGCGATCAGACAGACGCGGCTGCCCTCACGCTGGCTTTGCGTGAGCAAACCCGATTGCTGAGCAAAGAGAATGACCTGTCCCGCGCCGAGGAAATGCTCATTTGCCAAGCGCATACGCTTGATGCGATGTTTTTCGCACTGAGCGGGCGGGCGGCAAAAAACATTGGGCAGTACCTGGATGCCACGGAAAGCTATATGCGGCTTGCCCTGCGGGCGCAGTCTCAATGCCGAGCAACCCTCGAAACCCTGGCGCTGCTGAAAAACCCGCCGAACGCGACGTTCGTCAAGCAGGCGAATATCGCGCACGGTCCGCAGCAGGTCAACAATGGATCACCGCCACCGGGTGCCCGCGCGCGCGAGAGAGAAACCGAAAACCGGCAAAACGAACTATTGGAGCACTGCAATGGCGAACGGCTGGACCCCAGCGCGGCGGGCACGGCAAGCAAAGCTAATCCGGCAATGGCGGCCCTGGGAGAAGGCGACCGGGCCAAAGTCCGCCGCCGGTAGGGCTCGGTGCTCACGCAATGCCTGGAAGGGCGGCGAACGTCAGACGCTACGCGCGCTGGCGCGAGCGCTGAGGTCTCATCGGAAACGGCTCGATGAGTTGCGGCGCGATGAGTGATGCCGCACCCTATTCCCGAGCCGGGACGCGGCTCCGGCGGTCTCGAGTAAGATATTGCCCGGCCAGCGCGCCGCATAATGGGCAGGGGAGCAATATGAAGCAGTCTCTACTACTGCTAGCCATAGCAATGCTGATGCCGGTCACGGCTCAAGCTGTGACAGCTTCTACAGGAAACAGCGCGCCTACAGGACCGGCCGGCAAGCGTGCTTCGGTTGCTCAGGCGGAATTTCAGGAAGCCAATGCCGCATATCAGCGCGGTAACTACAAACAGGCGTTAATATATATACGCCAACTGGCAGCGCAGGGGTATGCGAGTGCCGAGGACTACCTCGGCGCGATGTACACCAAAGGTCAAGGTGTGCCGCAGGATTACGCCAAGGCGCTGAAGTGGTATCGCCTCGCAGCTGCCCAAGGGAGCGCGGCTGCAGAGTTCAACCTCGGTGCGATGTACTACGCAGGCTCCGGTGTGCCGCAGAATTACGTCAAGGCGCTGCAGTGGTTTCGCATGTCGGTTGCGCAGGGGTGCGCGAGTGCCGAGACCGACCTCGGCGCGATGTACGCCGGAGGCCAAGGTATACCGCAGGATTACGCCAAGGCGCTGAAGTGGTATCGCCTCGCAGCAGCACAGGGCGAGGTGGATGCCGAGTTCAACCTCGGCGCGATGTACACCAAAGGTCAAGGTGTGCCGCAGGATTACACGGAGGCCTACAAGTGGCTTCTTATTGCAAAGGCAACCCTGCCGGCAACAGACAGTCATTACGCAATGGCTTCTGAGAGGGTTGATGAGCTGGCAAGGTCGATGACGAAAGAGCAGATTGCGCAGGCACAACAGGAAGCCTCAGCGTGGTATGCAAAGCACGTGGCGCAGTCGCGCTAGCCGGCTCGAATGCTCCGGGCGTAGGGGCAACCGCTAGCCGAATGCCGCGCGGACTGCCGCCGACGCTGGCCGGATCGCGGACCGCGCGAACCTGTGCACGATGGGGGTATAAATGGGGGTAGTTAGATCGTGTCGGATTAACGAAAACCTATAAAATAAGGCAATCGCCGTTAGC
Source organism: Pseudomonadota bacterium (assembly GCA_028067895.1). Classification (GTDB taxonomy): domain Bacteria; phylum Pseudomonadota; class Gammaproteobacteria; order Steroidobacterales; family Steroidobacteraceae; genus 13-2-20CM-66-19. The sequence goes on from JAPTUI010000038.1 coordinate 4,558, forward strand.
ATTCGATTCCGTCAGCACCCACCAGCACGATAGTTTCCTGCACGTGTGCTGCGCGCGGAAGATACCAAGTGCCCGGCCGGCGGCGCGTCTTCTTGAGCCGCTCACCCATTCGGGATCCCTGAGCCGCCCCTGACGGAGAGAAATCCCGGCCGGCTGG
>JAPTUI010000486.1 GCA_028067895.1 Pseudomonadota bacterium
AGTCGTTTGGCGCGACGAGCGATCCGGCCGCCCTGCTCGAGCAGCTCTCGGGCGCCGAGCTGGTTTACCTGATCGACGCGTGCCGCTCGGGTGACTTGCCCGGGACGGTGCATCGGGTGGACGTCGCGCACCACCCGCTCTGCCTCCCGAACGGCGCGACCTCGAGCCACGGCCTGGGGCTCGCCACGGCGCTTGAGCTGGCGCGCACGTTCGGGCAGGTGCCGGCGCAGTGCCAGGTGTTCGCGATTGAAGCCGGTGACTTTACTCTGGGCGCGCCGCTCTGTGGAGCCGTGCGAACGGCCGTCGAGCGCGTCGCGCAGGAGATTCAGTGCCAGCTCAGCCCGCCGCGGCCGGCGCGCTCGGGGTCGGAGGTTTCGTCACCGGCTTGTGGTGCGCAACCGGGCCGCACCCCTTGGTCCAGGTGACCTCCCGGATCACGTCCGAGCGGTCCGTGTGCACCGTCACGTCACAGCCGGCATAGTTGTATTGATTGAATCGCCAGGTGGCGATGTGCCGCCCGCGCACTTCGTGCAGCCGTGCCGGGGTGCTCCAGCGCATTTCCAGGCTGAACAGCGACTTGCCGATGTGCGCCTCGGCGGTGGCCGACGGGTAATGGGCCGGTACGGTGGCGCAGCCGCCCATCAGCGCCAGTGCGCCGAGCATCCCGAACCTGCCGAGCAGCCGGTGCGTGCGGCACGAGCCGAACCGTCGAGACCCTGCTGTATCGTTCACCCGCAGACACTCCTTGAGCCCGCCGCATACGGCGCACCGTACGGCTTGCACGCCATTGTATGCCCGCTCCGGGCGCACTGCCCGCGGCTCGCACCGGCGTGTGAATCAAGTCCGCGCCAGCATCTGCCCGACCGCGCCCAGCAGCTCCTCGGCCCGCAGCGGCAGGTGCGCCGTGCACCAGGATCCCTCGGGCGCGCTCACCTGTGCGTCAGTGGACGGATCGGCGCTGAGGAGGATGGCGGGCAGCGACGCACCGAAACGCGCGCGCAGTGCGGCCATGGCCTGTGCCCCGCGGGCGGTACCCGCGAAGTCCGCGTCGCTGATCAGCAGATCGATCGGCAGGAGGGATTCGATCGCGGCGGGCGCATCCGCCTCGGTGTCAACTCCCATGACTTCGTATCCGGCGCTGCGCAGCACCCGCTGCGCAGCGCCTCGCAGGCCCGCCTCGCTCACCTGGAGCAGGATTCGCGGCGCGCTGTCGCAGCGGATCGGGCCGTGCGCCTGCGCATCGGCCGGCGCGGCCGGCACCGTCAGCAGGAAGCGTGTCCCGCCCCCCGGAGCGGACTGCACCTGCAGCTTCAATCCGAGCAGACCGACGATCCGGCTGACGATGCTTAGACCCAACCCGTAGCCGCTGCGCGCCACGGCCGCCGGGGTGTCGACCTGGAAGAACTCGTTAAAGATGAGCGGCAGCTGCTGCGGCGCGATGCCGATGCCGGTGTCGCGTATCTCGAGGTAGGCCAGCGGCGGCTCGAACCCGCAGCGCAGCAGGATCTCCCCGCGCACAGTGTATTTCAATGCGTTCGAGAGCAGGTTGCGCAGCACCTGCTCGAGCAGCGCCGCATCGGTGCGCAGCATGCCATCCTGCACCTGTACGCGCAGCGCGAGCCCCTTCTGTTCGGCGAGCGCCGCGAACTCCTGCTGCAGCGGTTCGAGCAGCGCTCGCGCCGCGAACGCTTCGATTTGCGCACGCACCGCACCGGATTCGAGCTTGCCGATGTCAAGCAGTGCGTTGACCAGGCGCGTCATGACGCCGATCGCCTGTTCCTGGCGCTGCAGCGCATCGAGGGCGCTCGGATCGTGCGTCAGGCGCCGCAGCGTGCCGTTCAGCAACGCCAGCGTCTGCAACGGCTGACGCAGATCATGGCTGGCGGTCGCCAGGAAGCGGCTCTTCGCACCGCTCGCGCGCTCGGCGAATTCACGCGCCTCGCACGCGCTCGCTCGCGCCTGCTCGGCGGCCTCGCGCTGCGCACCGAGCTGACCCTCGATGCGTCTGCGGTCGCTCACGTCACGAATCGCAGCGATCACGAGCGTACGCTCGGCGAGCGTCACCGGACTCAGCGCAATTTCGACCGGCACCTCCGATCCGTCGCGGCGGCGCGCGTGCAGATCGAACCCCGGGCCCATCGGGCGGGTGCGCGGGGCTGAGAGAAACTCCGCACGCAGCGCCTCGTGTCGTGCCTGCAGGCGCTCGGGCAGCAGATGCTCGATCGGCTCGCCCGCGAGCTGCGCGCCGGCCGCGCCGAACAGACGCTCCGCGGCGGTATTGGCAAAGAGGATGCACCCGGCCGCATCCACCAGGAGGATCGCATCGGGGGCCGCTTGCAGCGCGCTCTCGAACAACGAAGTCGCAGACACAGACACAGACACCTCCGGCTTCGGCGCTCATCCTAGCGTTCGCCGGCTGCCCGAAGGTGCCACGCAGGTTACAGCTCGCTCGTGAACTCAGGTGCGATCAGCGCCGGCGCTCGGCGGCCGCAGACCGCAGCGGGGATGCGGCCGTGTCGCCCCGGGCGCGCGCGAGCAATCGCTCGAGGTCGACCGCGTGAGGCGCTCCGTCCTGAAGCTGGACCGCCCCCTGCGCGCTCAGCTGCGCCAAGGCGCGGCTGACGACGACCCGCACCGAGCCGATCATCGCGGCAAGCTCCCGCTGCGGCAGATCGCGCAGCAGGTTCTCCTCGCCGGCCTCGAAGTGGCGCAGCAGCAAGTGGGCGAGGCGGGTCGGGGTGTCGCAGAGCGCAAGGTCGCTGGCCAGATCGGCCACTTCGCGCAGCTTCGCGGCGCAGTAGCGGTGCGCGGCGAGGTCGAGCGGACGCAGCCAGCGCAGCCACCCGTTCCAGGTGGCCAACGGCGCCCGCAGGATACGCACCGGCGTGAGGCTCCACGCACTCACCGCATGGGTGCGCCCGTCGAGCAGACTGACCACGTCGAAGCCATCGCCCGGGCCCAGCAGCCACAGCGTCAGCTCGCGCCCGTCCTCGGCACTGGAGCGGACAATCTTCACACGGCCGGAGACGATCACGCGAAAGTGCTCCGTGGACTGCGCAGGGCCCATGAGCTGGCGCCTCGCGGGCGTGCTCTCCTCGCTCATCGCCGCGAGCAGCCGGCGCAGCGTCGGTGAGTCGATACCGGCGAAGAGCGGGCTGGCGCGCAGGACGGTGAGAAGCTCCATGAACAGACATCGTGCGCGCCCGTGGCCCGGCGCGGCAATGCGCACAGACCGCAGGGGGACGCGCCAGACACCGAGGCTGGTGCGCACTTGCCACGATTGGCGCCCGCGATGCCCCGAGACACAGTGCGGCTCCGTCCGTGCAGCAATGAGCCACGAGCGCGCCAATCCATCGCCCGCCCCCCAGCCACCCTCGAGTGCTGAGCTTTTCGGCCGCACTCCGTTCAGCCCAGCACCGTCGCTGCGCTACTACGGCACCGGAGTCGCCGGCTATCGTACCGGACCGGGTTTCACCGGCGAGTACTATGGCTTCGGTGATAAGCCGCCGCTCTGCCGGACCGAGCTCGAGCGCGAGTACCTCGAGGAGCTGTACCGGCCCGACTGGCCGGACCCGCCTCCGCAGGCCGCAGCGGTACCGGGGCGCCGCGCCGCACCACCGCGCTATCCGCCTGGAGCGAAGGGCTGTCGGCGCACCGATCAGCGCATCCATGAAGATCTGTGCGAGCGGCTCATGCGCGCCCGCACATCGACTCCAGTGAGGTCACTGTCGAGCTCACCGGCGGCAAGGTCGTACTCGCAGGCACCATACCGCACCGCGGCATGAAGCGTGCGATCGAAGACATGGCCGAAGCCTGTCTGGGGGTCGCGGAGGTGGAGAACCGGATTCGGGTCATACCGCCGGCATCGCCGCCCGGCTGAGCGGGACCGGATACGCCGGCTCCCAAACGAGCCGGCGCCATCCCGCCCCGCCCCACATGTGTCCTTCCCGCCACAGTCGTGCGTGGCGGACACTCGCATCACAGTCATCACCCCCGGCACTTTATCTGTCATCTGATCGGGCCTGCGGCTGCGAGCGGACGGCATCGGTGGGATGGCGTGCTCCCCCCAATGAGCGTCGCGTGAAACATTACTGCAATAAAACCGCAACGCCAATGTCATTCTGAACCCCTACTGTGCGAACCCTCGGTGCGCGGTCGCATCCGCGCAACGCCAAATGAAACGTCACGAGGAATCGCACCATGACTCGTCTTACCTCCCGCCGCGCCGCAACCCATTCAAGCGTCGCTCTGGCGGTTGCTGCGGCCCTGTCTGCCGCCGCGCACGCGGCGCCGGCCCCTGCGCTTGCGCTCTCCCCCGCTCCGGGGCCGATGATCGCAATGACCACGCTGCAGGAAGTGATCGTCACGGGTAAGGCGCTTCAGCTGAAGAGCCTCAAGCAGCGCTCGATTTACGAGTCTGCATACGGCGACAAGGCGCTGGATCGCCAGCAGCTGAAATCCGCCGGCGTGGTCGGCGGTGCCGCACAGGCGCTGTCCTTTGCCCCGGGCATCAGCGTGTCCGGTTACGGACAGACCGGTGGCACGAAGGCATCGATCAGCGTCAACGGCCTGAAGCAGGGCTGGGGGGGATTCTCTGGCGGCACCGTTGATGACGTCAGCATCGCGGTGAGCTTCGACGGCATCCCGATGGTCAATGCGGCCACGGGATTGTGGGAAACTCCGGAAGTGCCGCAGACCGGCATCCTGC
>JAPTUI010000603.1 GCA_028067895.1 Pseudomonadota bacterium
TCCGATCTTGGGCCGCGTGGCTGAAACTGCCCGGCACTTACTCGGACCGCCGCACGCACCAGGACATTCCCTATCACGTTGCGCACGTGCGCATCGGCTTCGGCATGATGTACGTGGCGGGATTGATTTCCGGGCTGCTCGGCATCGGCAGCGGCACTTTCAAGGTGCTGGCGATGGACACCGCGATGCGCCTGCCGATGAAGGTCTCGACCACCACCAGCAACTTCATGATCGGCGTGACGGCCGCCGCCTCCGCCGGGATCTTCTTTCAGCGCGGGGACATCGACCCGATGATCGCCGCACCGGTGGCGCTCGGGGTGCTCAGCGGCTCGATGCTCGGCGCGAAGACACTCAACCGGATGTCGAACGTGCACCTGAAGAAGGTGTTCGTGCCGATGATCCTGCTGGTGGCGATCAGCATGCTGGCCCGCGGCCTCGGCTGGCTGTAACGGCCTGCGGCGAGCGGGCCCCGCTCAGGGATGCATCAGCAGCGGCACTGAGCTCGAGTGGATCAGCCGGCTCGAGGTGCCCGGCACCAGCCAGTTGAGAATCTCCCCGCGCCGGAAGGCGCCCATCACCAGCCCATCGGCCTGATATGCCGTGGCTGCCTCGAGCAGCACGGCCGCGGTCCGCCGCCCTTGCGAGGTCACCGCCTGATAACGGGCAGTGGGAGCGATGGGCCCGAGGAGCGTACGCGCCCCGTCGAGCGCGGATTCCTCCTGATCGATCGCGAGCGCCTCGACCTCATCGGCGGCCGCGAGGAACGGCCGGAACGCATGCAGCGCGCGGCGCAGCGGCGGCACGTCCCGCCAGCCCACCATCAGCCGGCGACCGAAGCCCCCTTCCCAGGTCGGCGGCACCATCACCACGGGGTGGCGCGTACGGACCAGCGCCGCGCGCAGCGCCTCGCGGTGCCCGATGGGCTGCGCATTCGGCGCGGCCAGTACGACCATGCTCGCCGTCTTGCGGTAATGGCGCATGACCCGCCACTCATCGCCCTTGTACAGATCGAACTGCGCGGACACGCCGTTGGCCTGCGTCCATTGCGCCACGAGGGCGCTGAGTTTCTCGGTCTCGGTCCGCTCGCGCTCGACCAGGTGCTCGACCTCGTACTCCGAGAGCTGCTCCTGCGAGGGCAGCAGGATCGAGCGCGGCCCGATCTCCACATGCGCAAACCGCAGCTGCTGGCCGAGACGCTCGCTCATCACCGAGGCGATGCGCAGGCACTGCGTCGCGCCGGTCGTGGAGGCCAGCAGCACCAGAATGAATTTCGATTCCATGGTCGACACCTCGGGAACGGAGCCCATCGCGGCAGGATCTCGAGCGTCGATATTATCCTGCGGCACGGTCCGGCGCGCGCCAACGCCGAAGCCCCCCGATGGCGGCCGGACTGCGCAGCGACGCGCCAATGCCCGCCCACCGAGTCGGCGGCCCCCATCCCTGGCCCAAAGCCAGCCGCGGCGCATACCGCCCCCTCCGGCCTCCCCAGGGCCGCTGCGGACGGTCAGAGACGCTCCGTGAGCCTCTTACGGTGCGCCCGCACACGCTTGACGCGCCGCCACAGCAGGCTCAGTCCCAGCCAGCCGCAAAATGCCGCCAGCGGCCACGCCAAGAGCTCCGGCAGCCAGAACCCGAGGACGGCGAGCGCCATCAGCGCGGCGCCGGAGAAGGTGAGCACGCCGCGCTCGGAGTCCCCGAGCACCCGCCGGTTCGCGATCGCCGCACCGACCGTGTTCGCGAGGCGCAATGCGCTCGCGGCGGCTCGCGAGGAGCTGCCGCTGCGCAGTTGGCGTCCGTGGGAGACCCGCAACTGCGGCCGCCCGCCCCGCAGCGTCAACTCCGTGGCGTTGTCGAGGTCGCGCAGGAACTGCTCCTGCATCCGTTCGGCGAAACCGGCGTCCTCCACGGCCGCATCGATCTCACAGTTGGCGAGCCAGCTGGAGAGGTTCAGGTTCGAGGAGCCGACCCGCGCCCAGCGGCCATCGGCAACGGCGGTCTTGGCGTGCATCATGCTGCCGTTCCACTCGAACACGCGGATGCCCGCCTCGAGCAGTGGACGATAGCCGGCGCGCGAGAGCGCTCCGACCGCCGGCAGATTGTTGTTGCCTGGCACCAGCAGCCGCACGTCGACACCGTCGTCGGCCGCGGCCGCCAGACCGCGCACGTAGGTGGGAATCCCGACGAAGTAAGCGTCACTGATCCACAGACTCTGGGTCGCCATCGCGGCAATCAGGGAATCCAACCGGTACATCGCCCCGTGCGCCGGCTGCGTCGCAATGACCCGCAGCGCCACCTCGCCGCTCGGCGCCGGCAGCGGCGCGGCGGCAAACTCCAGGGGCGCGCCGAGCCCGGCCCAGCTGTCGCGAAACGCCACCTCGATGTCGGCCACGGCGGGTCCGCCGATCAGCAGCCCGCTGTCGCGCCAGGGCGCGATGCCGTGCGCGCTGTCGCCGAGCCATTTGGCCGCGAGGCACACCCCGGAGATCGAGCCGACCTGTCCATCGACCACCAGCAGCTTGCGGTGATCGCGCCCGACCCAGCCGAGCGGACTCTCCACGCGCGGACGGTTGAAGGCGCGCACCGCGACGCCGGCGGCGCGCAGCGGTGCGAAGAACGAGCGGGGCGCGTTGCCGAAGGTGCCGAACCAATCGTGGATCAGCGCCACCGCGACGCCAGCGCGCGCGCGCGCGATCAACAGGTCACGAAACCGCCGGCCGACGGCATCGTCGGCGATGATGTAGTTCTCGAGCAGCACGTAGTGGCGCGCCGATTCGATCAGCTGCGCCCAGGCACGGAAATGCGCCTCCCCGTCGATCAGCAGCTCGACGCGGTTGCCCCCGACCAGGGGCGCACCGGCGGCGCGGCTGAGCGCTTGGCCGGCGAGCAGGCGCAGCGAGGCGAAGGGGGAGTGGGCCGGGGCGCTGTTCGAGGCGTGCATGGCGGCAGTGTAGGCTGAGACCCGCCGCGGCGGCGATAACGGCCTCTCAGCCACCGGCGCGCACACGGCGGGCCGGCCGCCGGCGGCTCACTCCCCGGCGATGGTCATCTCCCCGACCAGCAGCGAGCCACAGCGGATCGAGGCGCGGGCATCGATGTCATCGCCGAGCGCCACGATCTGCTCGAACATCTGGCGCAGGTTGCCGGCGATGGTGACCTCCTGCACCGGGAAGGCGATCGCGCCGTTCTCGACCCAGAAGCCGCTCGCCCCGCGCGAATAATCCCCGGTCACGCCGTTGACGCCCTGCCCCATCAGTTCCGTGACCCACAGACCCGAGCCCATCTGACCGAGCAGCGCCTCGCGCGAGCAGGCGGCATCGGAGCCGACCAGCAGGTTGTGGATCCCGCCGGCATTGCCGGTGGTCTTCAGGCCCAGGCGCCGCGCCGAGTAGCTGCCGAGCACATAGCCCTGCAAGCGCCCGCCCTCGATGAGCTCCCGATCACGCGTGGCGACCCCCTCGGCATCGAACGGGGCGCTGCCGAGACCCTTCGCGATGTGCGGCCGCTCGCTCATGCGCACGAACGCCGGGAAGACCGGCTCACCGGCCGCATCGAGCAGGAACGAGGCCTTGCGATACTGACTCGAGCCGCTCACCGCCGCGAGGAAATGCTGCACCAGGCCGCGCGCCATCTCCGGGGAGAACAACACCGGGGCGCGCCGCGTGGTGAGACGGCGCGCCCCGAGGCGCGCGCAGGCCCGTTGACCAGCTGCCACGCCGATCGCCTCGGCGGATTCGAGCTCGAGCGCATCGCGTGCCGCCGAGTACCAGTAGTCCCGCTGCATCTGCTCGCCCTCCTGGGCGAGCAGCGCGCAGCTGACCGAATGACTGGTGCCGGAATACCCGGCGAGAAACCCCAGGGAGTTGCCGTACACGGCCGTGTGGCGCTGCGTACTGACCGAGGCTCCCTCGGAGTTGGTGATGCGCGCATCGACAGCCATGCCGGAGCGCTCGCAGCGCTTGGCGATGTCGATGGCCGCCTCGGCCGTGAGCGCCCAGGGATGATCGAGATCCAGGTCCGGAATGTCGCGCGCGAGCGCCTCGGGGTCGGCCAGGCCCGCGTACGGATCCTCCGCGGTGTAGCGGGCGAGCGCGCAGGCCTTCTCGACGCTGGCCCGCACGGCTGCTGCGCTCAGATCGGCGGTGCTCGCCGAGCCCTTGCGCCGACCGAAGTACACCGTGACGGCCATGCCCCGATCGCGCTGATACTCGATCGTCTCGACGTCCCCGAGCCGCACGGTGACGCCGAGCCCCTGGCCGATGCTCGCATCGGCCTCGGCTTCGCTCGCGCCGAGACGGGCCGACTCCTCGAGCGCGCAGCGGACGGCGTCCTCAAGCGATGCGGTGCGGTCGTGCGGCTCGAGCGCCTGTGGCATGGAAAATCCTCGCTGGGCTGACGGTCCCCCGACCGGGCCGGCCGGCGGACTCGGCCGCCTGCTCACCGCGGCCGGGCGGAATGCGCTAGTGTAGCAGTCATGGACCGTCGCTCACCCCATCGCCCCCATGCGCGCCCCTGAGACCGATGAACCCCTGCACCAGGAGCCGCCGAGCAAGAGCGCGCGCAAGCGCGCCGCCCACGCCGCGCAGGACCTCGGCGAGGCGCTGATCGCGCTGCGCGAGCAGGACCTCGCGGCGCTCGATCTGCCCGGACCGCTGCTCGATGCGGTGCGCGAGGCGCGCGCCCTGCGCAGCCGCGCCGCGCTGGCGC
>JAPTUI010000230.1 GCA_028067895.1 Pseudomonadota bacterium
ATCTGCTGCGCGGGGCGCTGAACCATCCCGATGAGACGCTGCGCCTGCTGGCACACAATCTGCTCGCCCGGCGCGAGGAGCGCATCATCGCGCAGATGAATCGCCTCGAAGCGCACCGCCGCGCGCACGGCCTGGGGAGTTTGCATACCACGCTCGATCTGGCCGAATTGCACCTGGAGTTCGTCTATCTCGGCATCGTCAGCGGCAGTCTGCGCCAGATGCACCTCGATGCCGCGCAACAGCTGATCGAAGCGATCGGCGAGCCGCCGGCGGTTGCCCCCTGGCGAGCCCGTCTGCTGCTGGCACGCGCCCGATTGGAGCAACAGCGCCTGCCGGCGGCTCGCGAGGCGCTGATCACACGCGACTACGAGCAAGCGATCGACTCGGGCGCAGCGCCCGCTCGAGCGCTGCCGTGGCTCTTAGAGAGCGCGTGGCGCAGCCGCGATTACGCGCATTTGCGCGCGCTGCTCGCACAGCGTCCGCTCTACCGGCACATTCCGCTCATCGGCCCGGTGGCCCGGCTCTGGGGGCATGCGATCGATGCTTGAGTCAGCGGCGAGTGACTGTGACGTCGCGTTGGTGCTGGAGGGCACCTACCCGTACGTCAAGGGCGGCGTGTCGAGCTGGGTACATCAGCTCATCAGCCAGCTGCCGCACTGGCGCTTCGGGGCCGTGTTCCTCGGGTCACAGGCGAAGGACTACCATGGCCTGCAGTACTCGCTGCCTGAGAACGTGACCTCGCTGCAGACGCTGTATCTGTTCGCGGAGCAGACCGAGCGCCCGCCGGCCAAGGCGCCGCGGCTGCCGGCCGACACCTCGGAGCACTACGCTTGCCTGCATGCCTCGCTGCGCGCCGGGAACACCGACGCCCTGGACTTCTCGGCACAATTCGACGCCGGTGGTCCGTTCACCGAGGAGGCGTTCCTCTACAGTGAACCGGCCTGGCAATTCATCACCGCCGCGTACGAGGCGTACGCGACCGAGCCCTCGTTCGTCGATTACTTCTGGACGGTCCGCAACCTACACCGTCCGCTCTGGGCACTGGCGCGCGCGGCCCGCGCGCTCCCCCGGGCGCGGCTGTTCCTCAGTCCCTCGACCGGCTATGCAGGCCTCCTCGCGGTGCTCGGCGCGCAGGCCCAGCACCGCCCGCTCGTGCTCATGGAGCACGGCATCTACACCAAGGAGCGACGCGTCGACCTGATGAACGCCGATTGGATCAATGACGCGCGCAGTCCGCTGCAGCATGACCCTACGCAAGTGAGCCATCTGCGCGAGATGTGGATCCGCTTCTTCGAGATCCTCGGCGGACTCGCCTACCGCCAGGCCGACCCCATCATCAGTCTGTTCGAGACGGCCCGCCAGCAGCAGATCCGCGACGGTGCCGAGGCGGCCCGCACGCGCATCATTCCCAACGGCGTAGACGTCGAGCGTCTCGCCCGCCTTCGCCGTGCGCGCGGCACCGCACCGCCGCCGGTCATCTGTCTGCTCGGCCGGGTGGTGCGGATCAAGGACATCAAGACGTTCATCCGCGCGGCCCATGCGCTGCGCCAGCGCCTGCCGGGCGCGCAGGCCTGGATCGTCGGCCCGGAGGATGAAGATCCGGAATACAGCCGCGAATGTCACGAGCTCGCGCAGGCCCTCGGGCTCGGGGAGTCGCTGCGCTTCTTCGGCTTCCGGCGCATCGAGGAGATCCTGCCCGAGGTCGGCGTGCTGGTGTTGAGCTCGATCAGCGAAGGGCTGCCGCTGTCGATCCTGGAGGGGTTCGCGGCCGGACTGCCCTGCGTGACCACCGATGTCGGCGCCTGCCCCGAGCTGGTGTACGGGCGCGGCGAGCAGGACCGGGCGCTCGGTGCGGCCGGCGCCGTGATCGGCCTCGCCGACCACGAGGCGCTCGCGCAAGCGGCCGCGGCGCTGCTCGAGGACACCGCGGCCTACGCGCGCGCCGCCGAGGTAGCGATCCGCCGCGCAGAGACCTACTACGACCAGCGGCAGATGATCGCCACGTTCGATCAGCTCTTCGCCGAGCGAATCGACAGCGGGGATGCGCGCTGATGGCCGGCATCGGCTTCGAACTGCGCCGCCTGAGCCGCAGCGAGAGCTACCTGGGGCTGCTGCGCGCGTATCTTTATGCCGGCGTCATTGGCTCGGGACCCTGGGTGCTGTCGATCCTGGCGATTCTCATCCTCGGCGTCATGAGCCTCGGGGTGGTCCTGCCGGCGAGCAAGATCACGGATTTTCAAACCAGCGTGACCTGGCTGATCGCCCTCAGTCTCATGTACTCCGGCGGGACGCAGCTGCTCTACACGCGCTACGTCGCCGACCGGCTGTTCGAGCGCCAGAGCGAACGGGTTCTGCCGAATCTGCTTGGCATCCTGCTCGCGACGGGATTGCCGCTGCTGCTCGCCTCGGTGCCGCTCGCGCTGTGGCTACTGCCCGGAACAAGTGCGGCCTACCGGGTGCTGATGATCGTGAGCCTGAACCTGCTCAACACGGTCTGGGTGCTCACCGTGCTGCTCTCCGGACTGAAACAGTACCGATCGCTCCTGGTGCTGTATTTGCTCGGCTACGGCGGTTCGATCGCGCTTGGGTTCGCGCTCGCCAAGTCGGGCCTCGGTATGGAGGGACTGTTGCTCGGTTTCGCTGCCGGGCAGGCGGTCATCATCCTCGGATCGCTCGCGCTCATCTGGCGGGAGTATCCGCCCAGCCGAGTGGTCGAATTCGACTTCCTGCGCCCGGGGCGCGTGCATCTGTGGCTGCTGCCGGTCGGCCTCTTCTTCAATGCCGGGGTCTGGGCCGACAAGTTCCTGTTCTGGCTCGGCGCCGGCACCGGTGAGCGCGTCATCGGCGAGCTGCACGCCTCGACGATCTACGACACGCCGATCTTCCTCGCCTACTTCACGCTGATTCCCGGCATGGCGGTGTTTCTGCTACGCATGGAGGTCGACTTCGTGCGCGCGTACGATCGCTATTACCGCTCGGTTCGTGAAGGGGGGGCACTCACCGCCATCCGCACCTTCCGCGAGCAGATGGTCGTCACCGCGCGTGAGGGCATCTACGACATCATCAAGATCCAGGGCTTCACGTTGCTCGTGCTCATCGCCCTCGGCCCGTCGCTGCTCGCGTTCTTTCGCATCCCGACACTGTATTTTCCGTTGCTCGCGATCGATTCGGTGGGCGTCGGCCTGCAACTGCTCGTCATGGCCGGACTGAACATCCTGTTCTATCTCGACCGTCTGCGCACCGCCGCGGCGGTCAGCGCCACCATGCTGGCGGCGAATCTGGTCTTCACCGAGCTCAGCCTGAAGCTCGGCCCATTTTTCTATGGATACGGCTTCGTCCTCGCCATGCTGCTGAGCACCGTGCTCGTGCTGAGCGTCACCGACCGCGCGCTCGACCGCTTGAACTATACGACCTTCATGCTCAGCTGAACGCCCCCAGCGCGCTTGCACGCTGCCCGGGGCAAGCCGCTTCGGGCCCTGTGCACCGCCATCCGGAGTGCACGTCCCGCCCGGCGGGACACCCGGTCGAGTGCGCGCCCGCGCACTCGACCGGAGCCCACTGGATCACGTTCAACAGAGCAGCAGCCGGCGCGCCGTGCTATACTGCGCCGTCAGAGTTCTCGACGCGCTTTCGCGCACCCCCCCTTTTAATACGAACTTCGCGGGCCGAACCACCGCGCCCACGGAGACCATGAGAGTTCCCAAAGACCTGCAACCCTTGATCGATGACGGCGTCATCGATGAAGTGGTCCGCTCCCTCAAAAGCGGTAAGGAAGCCACGGTGTACATCGTGCGCTCCGGGATGGACCTTCGCTGCGCGAAGGTCTATCGGGACATGGCGCAGCGCAGCTTCCAGCGCCGCGCGCAGTACCAGGAGGGCCGCAAAGTGCGCGGCAGCCGCGAGACCCGCGCAATGAACCGCAGCACCCGCTTCGGCCGTCGCGAGCAGGAACAGGAGTGGAAGAACGCCGAAGTCGATGCGCTCTACCGGCTCGTCGCCGCGGACGTGCGCGTCCCGCGACCGATCGGCTATTTCAACGACGTGTTGCTGATGGAACTGGTCACCGATGCCGCGGGAGATCCGGCGCCGCGGCTCGGTGAAGTGGAGCTCACAGCCGAGCTCGCGCGCGACTATCACGAGTTCCTCATGCGGCAGATTGCCCGCATGTTGAGCGTCGGACTGATCCATGGGGATCTTTCGGAATTCAACGTGTTGCTCGGGCCGGACGGTCCCGTGATCATCGACCTGCCGCAGGTGGTGAACGCCGCGGGCAACAATGCCGCCTTCGCGATGCTCGAGCGGGACGTCAACAACCTCAGAGCCACGCTCGGGCGTTTTGCGCCGGAACTGCTCGAGACCGAGTTCGCCCGGGAGATCTGGGCGCTGTATGAAACGGGCGAGCTGCATCCCGACAGCCGCCTCACCGGAATCGTCGTCCGAGACGAGTCGCCGGCCGATACCCACGGCGTCATCGAAGTTATCGAGGACGCCCGGGAAGAAGCGATACGCCGGCGCCTCGGCCGGGAAGAAAGAGTTGAGTGACCGATATGAGCGATGAACAAACCCCCGTCGGCTTTCGCGAGCTCGGCCTGCCCGAACCCGTCCTCGAAGCACTGGCGGCCGTCGGCTACGAGACGCCCTCGCCGATCCAGGCCCAGACCATCCCGCTGCTGCTGTCCGGCGCGGATCTCTTGGGACAGGCCCAGACCGGCACCGGCAAGACCGCGGCCTTCGCGCTACCGATTCTGGCGCAGCTCGATCTGGCGCACACCCGTCCGCAGGCGCTGGTGCTGGTGCCGACGCGCGAGCTGGCCATCCAGGTCGCAGAGGCTTTCCAGCGCTACGCGGCGCACCTGAGAGGCTTTCACGTCCTGCCGCTCTATGGCGGCCAGAGCTACATCCCGCAGCTCAAGGGCCTCAAGCGCGGTGCGCACGTGATCGTGGGCACGCCCGGACGCATCATGGACCACATGGCGCGCGGCACGCTCACGCTCGACACGCTGCGCTTCATCGTGCTCGACGAAGGCGACGAGATGCTGCAGATGGGCTTCGTCGATGCGATCGAGGAGATCCTGCAGCAGGCCCCGCCGCAGCGCCAGACGGCGCTGTTCTCCGCGACGCTGCCGCCAGCGATCCGGCGCATCGCGCACACGCACATGCGCGAACCGGCACAGATCACCATTCAGAACCGCGCCAGCACGACGCCGAAGATTCGCCAGCGCTACTGGCTGGTGAGCGGCCTGCACAAGCTCGATGCGCTGACGCGCATGCTGGAAGTGGAACGCTTCGAGGCCATGATCGTCTTCGTGCGCACGAAGCTCGAAACGGCGGAATTGGCCGAGCGGCTCGAGGCGCGCGGGTTCAACGTCGCCGCCTTGCACGGCGATGTCCCCCAGCAGCAGCGCGAACGTACGATCGCCCGTCTGAAAGCCGGCCAGGTCGACATCGTCGTCGCCACCGACGTCGCTGCGCGCGGCCTTGACGTCGAGCGGATCTCGCACGTCGTCAACTACGACATTCCCTATGACTCACAGACGTACGTGCACCGCATCGGGCGCACGGGACGCGCCGGCCGCAACGGGGAGGCGATCTTGTTCGTCGCACCGCGCGAGCGCAACATGCTGCGCATCATCGAGCGGGCAACCAAGCAACCGATCGAGCAAATGCGGCTGCCGAGCGTCGAGGACGTCAATGAGCAGCGCATTGCGAAGTTCAAGGAAACCGTCGCGAACGCGGTGCGCAGCGCCGAGGGGAAGGTCTTCCAGCCGCTCATCGAGCAGATCGAGCGCGAGCAGAATCTACCGGCGGTGGAGATCGCCGCGGCGCTCGCCAGCCTCCTGCAGGGTTCGACGCCGCTGCTGATGACGCCGAAGGCCGAGGAGCCCCAGGACCTGACGCCGGTGGAGCCCCGCCGAGGCGAGACGGGGGGCAGGAAGGGCCGTCCGTCTGCGGATCGCGAACCCGCCGGGGAACGCCGCGCGCGCCCCTCGTCCGCCAAGGGCTCACGGTTCGAGACGTTCCGGATCGAAGTGGGACACGCCCATGGCGTGCAGCCGGGGAATATCGTCGGTGCGCTCGCCAACGAGGCCGGCCTCGATGGCCGCGATATCGGCCATATCGACATCCACGAAGATCATAGCTTCGTCGATCTGCCGCCCGGCATGCCGGAGGAGATCTTCGAGAACCTTCAGGCGGTGCGGGTGCGCGGAACGGAACTGCGCATCAGCCGGGTCGATTCCAGATCCGAACGACCGGAGCGCGCCGAGCGCCGCCCTCGCGTCCACAAGGGTCCGCCGGGTCCGAGGGGCAAAGGCGCTGCGCCGCGGCACGGCCACGCGCCCAAGCATCGCGGCAAACACGAGCGCCGCTAAGAGCCGCGATTTCCCGCCACCCGGTTGTGCGCCAACCGGGTGCGCGCCCCGAAGCCAAACCCGATCGGACCTGCGGCTATCGCCGGGCGCGACCGTGCGCGCCGAATCGAGCAAACCGGGCTCCTACGTGGTCGCTGATCACGGCGGCCCCAAACACTGACCCGCTGGGCCGCAGCGGCGGAACCTGCCGCCAGAGCGATCGACCTGCGGATGACATCACCCTGCTAAGCTGCCGCCATGAGCCGCATCCTGCTCGCGACGTTGGGTTCGCTCGGGGATCTGCACCCTTATATCGCCGTGGGCAGAGCCTTGGTCACGCGCGGACAACAGGTCCGCCTGGCGACTTCGATCGAGTATCGGACGCGCATCGAGGCCGCCGGCCTGGAGTTTGCCCCCTTGCCGCCCTCGCTCGCCGAACTCGGCGAGCCGCGGCAGATCGCCCCTTACTTCTTCGATCGCTGGCAGGGGCCCCGGCGCCTGATCGATGCCATGGTCAACGCCCCGCTGCGCCGCGCCTGTGCGGCCCTGGACTTAGCCCTTCAGGACGTATCGATCGCGGTTTCGCATCCGTTGACGCCCGCGCTGGCACTGATGGCCGAGGCGCGCGGACTGCCCTGGCTCTCGAGCGTGCTCGCCCCGTCGGGTCTGTTTTCGGTAGACGACCCGCCCGTGATTCCGAACGTTCCATGGCTGCAGCATCTGCCCCGCATCGGTTGCTGGCCGCACAGCACGGTGCATCGTCTCGTGCGCACCACGGTCCGCCGCTGGGAGCAGCCGCTGCACGCGTTGCGGGCCGAACTCGGCCTCGCCCCGATCGCCGGCGCCCAATTGATCGACGGGCAGTTCTCTCCGTTCGGCACGCTGGCACTGTTCGACCCGCCGCTGGCGGCGCCGCAGCCCGATTGGCCTCCCCGGACCGTCCTCTGCGGGGCGGCGCTGCACGATGCGGCGGACCCTGAGGATCCCGCGACGCCCGGCCCCGAGCGGCTCGAGCGGTTCCTCGCCGCAGGCACACCGCCCGTAGTCTTCGCACTGGGTTCCTCTGCCGTTTGGCTCGCTCGCGATTACTGGCACCATGCGATTGCCGCCTGTTTGCGCCTGGGCGTGCGCGGCGTGCTGCTGACCGGCGAGCCGCTGCGCCAGTCGCCGCCGCCCTCAGTCGCTGCGTTCGACTACCTGCCGTACTCGCAAGTGTTTCCGCGCGCAGCGGCGATCGTTCATCAGGCGGGCATCGGTACGCTCGCACAGGCCCTTCGCTCCGGCCGGCCGCAGCTGCTGACCCCGGCCGGGTTCGACCAGTTCGACAACGCTGCGCGGGCCGCACGGCTGGGGATCGGGCGGGTGTTGCCGCTGCATCGGGCGCACCATCCTGTTCGCCTGGCGCGCGAATTACGGACACTGCTCAATGTGTCCACGTACGCGCAGGCCGCGGCGGACGTCGCCGCCGCGTCACGCCAAGTCGATGGCGCGGCCGCTGCGGCCGATCACCTCATCGAGTGCCTGCGCACGCTCCGTGCCTGAAGAGGCTCACGCGGACCGGTGTGTGCAGGTGTCCGCAGCTGCGGGGCCAGCTTCAGGGCACGGGATGGAAGAAGAGCCCCTGCACCTTTCCGCCCGTCGTCAACGGCGCAATGATCACCTCGAGGCGCCCATGTGCAAAGGTTGCGAGGTAATCATCCGCGCCGTTGCCGAGCACCTTGTAGTGGTGCAACGACTGCAACGCACCGAGTGAGCGAAACAGCGGTCCGGCTTTGCCGGCCTGTGCGCGCGCAGCGGCTGCCAGACCCGCGGTCATATGGGCGTACAGCGCATGGCCGGTTTGCTCGAATGAGAGGATCTGTGCCCGCACCGCCGCGGCAGTCCCGGGCGCGGGAACGTTGTGCTGAATTCGCCGCTGCAGCTGCGCCTCGGCGCGCGCGGCAGTCTGTCGGGATACCCGGTGCGCAGCGCTCAGATATCCGTTCTGATGCAACACCAGTCCGGTGACCCGACCGCGAGTATCGGTGACGAAGCTGATTTGCGCCGCCACGACGGTCGCAAAGAATTTCGTCGCACTCTCGGGGTATTCCCGGACCGGCGGCTGGCCGGTGAGCTGCGCGAAGTAGTGATCCCCGCGGCGGTAGACGTGAAAGAACGCCATCGGCGCGAGTTGGTAGTAGCCGACGAACTTATCGAAGTCGGCGGGGTTGAAGGGCACCTCATGGTGCGGCCGCGTCTGCTCGGCGAGCCGCCGGGCGCGCAGCGCCGCGGCTGACTCCGTCGCCTGCACCGACGCGGTGCCGGCACGGGCCAGGCCCCGTGCGTCGGCGATGGCGGTCAGGCCAACCGCTGCGACGAGCGCAGCGGCGAGGATGGCCCTGGGAATCAGGCTCTCCGGACGAACACGAATGGGCTGCACGAGAACCTCCCCGCAGTGCTGCAACGCGGCACCCGCATGCTCCGGCGGCACAACGACGTCCGGCGGCATGAAGAGCCGATGGCGTTGGAGAATACCACCGGCGTCGAGCGTCGCGCAGCGCCGACCCCGATCCGGAGCGCTGCGGATTGCTGCCCGGCGCGGATCGCGCTTAGGATCACGTCATGGAATCCACCCTCGGCGCCCTTCTGCCGCTGTTCTTCACCGAGCGGGCCGCTGGGCGCGCCGTCGCCCTGGGGGTCCTGGTCCACACCGCCGGATCGACCTACCAACGCCCCGGGGCGCTCCTGTGCATTGCCGCCGACGGGCAGTATGCCGGGTTGATCTCCGGCGGCTGTCTGGAGGGCGACCTCGCCGAACACGCGCGCGAGGTGATCGCCGGTGCACCGGCGCGCCGTGTCATCTACGACCTGCGCAATCCCGACGACCTGCTCTGGGGTCTCGGCGCCGGCTGTGAGGGCGAGATGCACATCCTGCTGGTGCGCGTCGGACCTCAGGAGCGCTGGGAGCCCCTGACACATCTCGCCGAGGCGTACGCAGCCCACCGGCCGACGGCCATTGCACTGGTTAGCGAGTCTGAAGACCCCGCCATGGAGGTCGGTGCGCTCGCACTCCTGGGCACCGGCGCGCAGCACGTGCTCCCGGACGGCGCGCACGCAGCGCTCGAATGCGCCATGGGTCTGCCCCAGCCCAGCGAGTTCGCCGTGCCGGGGCGCTATCGGCTCTTCCTGCTGCCGCTCGCGCTGCCGCCGCGGCTGCTGCTGCTCGGTGCCGGGCCCGACGCGCTGCCCGTGGCACGTCTTGCCGCCGAGTTGCACTGGAAGGTCACGGTCGTCGATCACCGCAGCGCGCTCGCCTCATCCACCCGCTTTCCCGCTGCGGAACGTGTCCTGGCGGTGTCCGCGCAGCATCTGCTGAGCGGACTCGAGGTCAACGGCTTCCAAGCCGCCGTCGTCATGACCCACCAACTGCAGGCGGATTGCGACTATCTGCGGGCGCTGGCGCGCACCAGCGTGCCGTACATTGGGCTGCTGGGTCCGGCCGCACGGGCCGAGCGTCTGCTCGAAGATCTCGGCGAAGACGCTTGCACGCTGCGCACACGACTGCATGCCCCGGTGGGGCTTGATTTAGGCGGACGCTCTGCGCAGGCCATTGCGCTGTCGATCGTGGCGGAGATTCTCGCGTTTCTGCACGGCAAGTGCGCCAGCGCCGCTCGGCCACGATGAATGCACCGCGCCCCGAACTGCACGCCCTCGTGCTCGCCGCCGGCAGCGCGCGCCGGTTCGGTTCGCTGAAGCAGCAGCAACAAATCGAGGGCGAGGCGCTGCTGCTGCGCGTCGCGCGCCGCGCGGGCGCCGCAGTCGACCACACCGCGGTGGTGCTGGGAGCGCACGCCGAGACGCTCGCCGCGCTCGTCGCCGAGGAGCCGTTCACACTCCACGTGAATCCGCGCTGGGCCGAGGGGCTGGCGAGCTCGATCCGCACCGGCATCGCGGCGCTGCCGCGCAGCTGCGCTGGCGCGATGGTGGTGCTCGCCGACCAGGCCGCGATCGGTGCCGCCCAGTACGCCCAACTGGCGGCACTGTGGCGAGAGGCGCCGGACTCGATTGCCGCGGCGTACTACGGCGGCAGCGCGGGAGCACCGGCGATATTCCCCCGCCGCCTGTTCGGCGCGCTGCTCGCGCTAGAAGGTGACGTCGGCGCGCGGGGTGTGCTGCGTGCGCACGCCAGCGATCTGATCACCCTCGCGATGCCGAGTGCCGCACTCGATCTCGACACGCCCGAGGATCTGTCCGCCTGTCTCTCGTACCGCCCGCCCTGAGCGCAGCGGACACCAGGCTCACGGCCTCGAGTCGACGCCCGAGTCGACGCTCGCGGTACGCGCGGCGGCGGCTGACCGCGCGGATCCGATCCCCTATACTTTGAACTCCAGAACGCCAGGCCGCCCGGTCCAGGCGGCGCCACGAACGCGGAGGCGCTCATGCAATTTTCGATCCTGATCAATGGCGAGCGGCGCAGCGTGGAGGCAGATCCCGACACGCCGCTGCTGTGGGTCCTGCGGGACGATCTGCACCTGAGCGGCACGAAGTACGGTTGCGGCATCGCCCAGTGCGGCGCGTGCACCGTGCACCTCGATGGCGTTCCGGCACGCGCCTGCGTCACGCCCATCTCGGCTGTCGGTTCCGCCCCCGTCGTCACCATCGAGGGCATCGGTACCCATGAGTGGGGCCGCAAGGTCAAGGCCGCCTGGCTCGAGCTCGACGTGATGCAGTGCGGGTACTGTCAGGCCGGACAGGTCATGTCGGCGACGGCGCTGCTGGCGAAGAATCCTCGGCCCACCGATGCGGACATCGACCAGGCCATGCACGGCAACATCTGCCGCTGCTGCACCTACACCCGGATCCGCGCAGCCATCAAGCATGCCGCGGGCCTGCCCACCGCCGACACGCGGGAGAAGCGCTCATGAATGACCGAGAGGATCATGAAGGCGTCAGCGGCATCGCCGGACTCTCGCGTCGGGAGTTTCTCACCGTCGCACTCACCGCCGGCGGCGGTTTGCTGCTGACGCTGAACGTGCCGAGCGCTGCCGGAGCCGTCGCGCCGTACCAGGCTGCCGGCACACTCAACCCCTACATCCGCATCGACCCCGATGGCACGATCACCCTCGTGGCGAAGAACCCGGAAATCGGCCAGGGCATGAAGACCACCCTGCCGATGCTGATCGCCGATGAGCTCGACGCGGACTGGAGCGATGTGCGGGTCGAGCAGGCCATGCTCGATCCGATCTACGGCCCGCAGTTCGCCGGCGGCAGTCTCGGCACCCCACTGAACTGGATTCCGATGCAGCGCGTGGGTGCCGCCGGCCGGCAGATGCTGCTCACCGCCGCAGCACACATCTGGAACGTTCCGCTCGACGAATGTGCCGCGCAGCACGGTACCGTGCGACACCGCCCGAGTGGGCGCACCCTCGGGTATGGCGCGCTGGCGAGCCGCGCCGCGACGCTGCCCGCCCCGGATTTGAACACCGTGAGGCTCAAGACCCCGGCCGAGTACACGATCATTGGACGATTCACCGGCGGCGTGGACAGCCCGCGTGTGCTCGCCGGGGAGCCGCTGTTCGGCATCGACATGCGCCTGCCGGATCTGAGTTACGCGGTGTATGCCAAAGCGCCGGTCTTCGGCGCTCGGCTGGTGCGCGCCAACATCGAGGAACTCAAGGCGCAGCCAGGTGTACGCGACGCGTTCGTGCTGCGCGCCTCGCAGCCGGATGCTGCGGTGCGGATGGGGCTGGTCGACGGCGTTGCGATCATTGCCGACAAGTGGTGGGACGCACAGAAGGCGCTGCGCAAGCTGCGCGCCGAATGGGACCCGCGCGCCGCCTCGAACCAGAGCACGCACGCCTTCGCCCTCGAGGCCGATCGCCTGGCGCAGAAGACTCCGCAGACGGTCCTGCGGCGCGACGGCGATGTCGAGACCGCGTTGGCGCAGGCCCACAAGACCGTGAGCGCGGCTTATGCTTATCCGTTCCTGGCGCACGCGACGCTTGAGCCGCAGAACTGCACCGCGCGCCTCGGGCACGACGGCAGCCTGGAGATCTGGGCACCCACGCAGAACCCGGCGCCGGGAGCGAAACTCGTCGCCGAGACGCTCCGGATCGATCCCGGCAAGATCCGCGTGCACATGACGCGGGTCGGCGGCGGGTTCGGCCGGCGGCTGAACAACGACTACATGGTCGAAGCCGCGGCAATCGCGCAGCACGCCCGCCGCCCGGTCAAACTCCTCTGGAACCGCGAGCAGGACATTCAGCACGACTCGTACCGCCCGGGAGGATTCCATCACTTCACGGCGGGGCTCGATGCCGAAGGACGGTTGACGGCGTTTCGCGATCATTTCATCACCTTCGGTCAGAACGGCCGGGTCGCCTCCTCGGCCGATCTGCCGCGCGATCATTTCCCGGCCGGCTTCGTGCCCGCCTTGCAGTATGGGCAGTCACTGATCGAACTCGCTGTGCCCACCGGTCCGATGCGCAATCCCGGCGGCAACGCACTCGCCTTCGCCTTCGAGTCCTTTCTGGATGAAGTGGCGCATGCCGGCGGTCGCGACCCGCTCGCGCTGCGCCTGGCGCTGTACGGTCCGGCGCGCGTGCTGCCGGCGCCGCCACCGCGCTACGGACTACGGATCCCCCCTTTCGACACCGGCCGCGTCCGCGGCGTGCTGGAGGAAGTCGCGCGCCGCTCAGGATGGGCGCATCGGGACCGCCTCCCGTCCGGGACCGGCATGGGCCTGGCGTTTTACTACAGCCACTTCGGGTATGTCGCCGAGGTCGTCCAGGCGAGCGTCGACGCCGACGGTGTGCCGCACGTGCACAAGATCTGGGCTGCCGTGGACATCGGCAGCCAGATCATCAACCCGGCGGGCGCCTACAACCAGGCACAAGGCGCGATTCTCGACGGCCTGGGCCAGGCGCTACACCTGCTCGTCACCCTGGACGAGGGCCGCGTGCTGCAGAAGAACTTCGATACCTACCGACTGCTGCGCATCGGGGAAGCACCGCCCCTCGAGGTTCACTTCGTACGCAGCGACAACCCCCCGACCGGACTCGGGGAACCGGCGCTGCCGCCGGCACTGCCTGCGCTGTGCAATGCGCTGTTCGCGGCCACCGGCAAGCGCATCCGCGCGCTGCCGATCGACCCGAAGCACCTGCGCAGCACCGCCGCCTGAGCAAAGCGCCCGAGGAACGCGGCGCGCAATACCGATAGGCACAACTGCGGATTCGCGCCATTCACCAGGCGCGTAACGTCTGTCCGAGGGCTCAGGGGCGCCGCACCGCGGCGCACTCGGTGCCGCTTTGCAGCCACAGGGGCGAAGATGGCCGGCGCAGATCGTTTCATCCGTACCTTCGCGCAGATCTCCTCCGCAGATCTCCCGCTCGTGGGCGGCAAGACCGCCTCGCTCGGGGAGATGTACCAGGCCCTGCGGCCGCAGGGCGTGCCGATCCCGAACGGCTTCGCCATTACCACTGATGCATATCGGCACCTGCTCGAGCAGGCCCGACTCTGGCAACCGTTGCGCGCGCTCCTTGCGCCGCTGCGCGTGGAGGATCCTGAGGATCTCGCCGAGCGCGGACACCAGGCACGCCACATGATCTATTCGGCGGGACTTCCCGCCGATCTCGAGGCGGAAATTCTCAGTGCGTACCGGCGCCTGATGAACGAGTCGGCCGGAACGAGCAGCCTCGCAGTGCGCAGTTCGGCGACTGCAGAGGACCTTCCGACGGTGAGTTTCGCTGGGCAACAGGACTCGTTTCTCAACATCGAAGGCGAGTCGCGGTTGCTGGAGGCGTGCCGGCGCTGCTTCGCCAGCTTGTTCACGGACCGAGCCATCCATTACCGCGTCGACAACGGATTCGACCACTTCAAGGTGGCCCTCTCGGTCGCAGTGCAGACGATGGTCCGCGCCGACCGCGGCGCGAGCGGCGTGATGTTCACGCTCGATACCGAGAGCGGCTTTCGCGACGTGGTACTGATCACCGCCAGCTACGGACTCGGAGAGAACATCGTCCAGGGCGCGGTCGAGCCGGATGAGTTCCTGGTCTTCAAGCCGACGTTCCGCAACGGCCAGCGCACGGTGCTGCGTCACACACTCGGCAGCAAGAAAATCAAGATGATCTACGCGGACGGGGTGGGAGCGGACTCGACCCGCAATGTCGCCACGACCGACGAGGAGCGCGATCGTTACTGCATCAGCGATCAGCAGATCCTGACACTCACCGACTACGCGCTGAAGATCGAATGGCACTACAGCGAACGCGCAGGTTCGCCGGTGCCGATGGACATCGAGTGGGCCGAGGATGGTCTCGACGGACAGCTCTACGTCGTACAGGCACGCCCCGAGACCAGCGCTTCGCGGCGCAGCGTGGCCCTGCTGGAGACCTATCGGCTCGGTGCCGCACCGGCGCCGCTAGTGACCGGGCATGCCGTCGGCGCACGCGTCGCGAGCGGTGTGGTGCGCCGGATCGCCAGCAGCGCCGACATGGGTCAGTTCCGCGGCGGTGAGGTGCTCGTGACCGAGAGCACGACACCCGACTGGGAGCCGATCATGCGCCGCGCCGCAGCCATCGTCACCGACCGCGGCGGGCGGACCTGTCATGCGGCGATCGTGGCACGCGAATTCGGAGTTCCCGCGGTAGTCGGCACCGGAAATGCGACTGCAGTGCTGCATGACGGCGAGCGCATCACCGTGTCGTGCGCCGAGGGGGAAACGGGCAAGGTCTACGCCGGGGACGTTCCCTTCGAAGTCGAGCGCACCGATCTGGCGCGCCTCGCGCGTCCCCGCACCCGGATGATGCTGATCCTGGCCAATCCCGCGACCGCCTTTCAGATGAGCTTTCTGCCCAATGACGGTGTGGCGCTCGCGCGCATGGAGTTCATCATCACCGAGCACATCAAAGCGCACCCGATGGCGCTGTTGCATCCGGAGCGGGTTGCCGATGAAGCCGAGCGACGCGCGCTGGCGCACTTGACGCGCCACTACGCCGATCCGCGCGAGTTCTTCATCGCACAGCTCGCCGAGGGCCTGGGCACCATTGCGGCCGCCTTCTTCCCCAAGCCGGTCATCGTGCGCATGTCCGACTTCAAGACCAATGAGTACGCGGGACTGCTCGGTGGTCGTTGGTTCGAACCGAAGGAGGACAATCCAATGCTCGGGCTGCGCGGTGCGGCCCGCTACACCCATCCGTCGTATGCGGCCGGCTTCGCACTCGAATGCGCCGCGATCAAACGGGCCCGCGAGGTGATGGGGCTGCGCAACATCACGCCCATGATTCCGTTCTGCAGACGAGTGCAGGAGGGGGCCGCAGTGGTGGCGCGCATGCGCGAGCTCGGCCTGGAACGGGGCAAAGACGGCCTCGAGATCTACGTGATGTGCGAGATCCCGAACAATATTCTGCTGATCGATGAGTTCAGCAGGCTCTTCGACGGCTTTTCCATAGGATCGAACGATCTGACGCAGTTGACGCTCGGCGTCGACCGGGATTCGGCGACGGTCGCCTTCGACTTCGATGAGCGCGACCCGGGCGTGCGCAAATTCCTCAAGCAAGCGGTCGAAGGCTGCCGGCGCAATGGCCGGCACAGCGGGATCTGCGGCCAGGCACCGTCGGATTACCCGGAGATCACCGCCGAGCTGGTGTGCCTCGGCATCGATTCCATCGGCCTGAACCCCGATGCGCTGATCCCAACCACGGCCAGAGTTCTCGCGCTCGAGCGCGAGCTCTCCTGCGTCACCGCTCCTGCAAGTGCAGCGGGACACATCGGCACGTGACACCCTTTAGCGGAGGCGACATGACTATGAACGTCGGCAGCATCTGTACCCGAGAGGTCGTCACCGTGACGCCTCACATCGATCTGGCCGCTGCGGCGCAGTGCATGCGCGAGAGGAACGTGGGATTCCTGGTGGCCGTCGATCCGCAACCGAATGCCACTTACGGACGCCCCGTCGGCGTGCTGACGGACCGCGACATCGTCGTGTCAGTCGTCGCCGGTGAGGCGGACCCGAGGATGCTCACGGTCGCAGATGTGATGAAGCAGTATCCGGCGATGGCGGATGAGACGGATTCGCTGGAACAGGCGCTGCGTACGATGCGCCGCATGGGCGTACGCCGATTGCCCGTGGTCGGCGCCGGCGGGATGCTGAGCGGGGTGCTTTCCCTCGATGACGTGTTGGACGTTCTTTCCGCAGAACTCAGCGAAATCTCCGGCACGGTTCGGGGCGCCCGGCACAGCGAGGATCGAGTCCGGTGAGCCTGCGCCCGTCCGACTCTTCACGTCGCGCCGCGATGAACTCTGGCGTGCACGGTGCGCCGTGACCCAGCGCATCGCCATTCTCACCAGCGGAGGTGATGCCCCGGGAATGAATGCAGCGATCCGTGCGGCGGTGCGTGCCGGTCTTGCGCGCCAGTTGGACATGTTCGGTGTCCGCCACGGCTATGCCGGGCTGATCGCGGGGGACTTCCGCCGCCTCGGGGCGCGCGAAGTCGGCGGCATCATCGATCGCGGCGGTACGATGCTCGGCACCAGCCGCTGTCCGGAGTTTCTCACCGACGCGGGCCAGCAGACGGCCATACGCCGGCTCGCCGAGCACGAGATCGCCGGGTTGATCGTCCTCGGCGGCAACGGCTCGCAGCATGGATCGCTGGCACTGGCGCAGCGGGGCGTGGCCGTCATTGGCATCGCCTCCACCATCGACAACGATCTGGCCGGATCGGATGTCACCCTCGGGGCGACCACGGCGCTCGATGTGGCGCTCGAGGCGATCAGCCGACTGCGCGTAACCGCTGCGGCGCACGGACGGGTGTTTCTCGTGGAAGTGATGGGTCGGGCGTGTGGGTATCTGGCTCTGATGGCCGGCATCGCCGGCGGCGCCGAGGCGATCGTGATCCCCGAGGCAGAGCAGTCGCCCGAGCAGGTCGCCCTCGCCATCCAGGATGCGTACCGACGGGGCAAGAGTCACGCCATCGTGGTGATCGCCGAAGGCGCGAAACACAATGCGGACGCGCTGGCCCGGCATTTCACTGAACATGCCGAGCGACTGAACTTCGAGTTGCGCGTCACCAAGCTCGGGCACGTCCAGCGCGGCGGCAGCCCCGGGGCATTCGACCGGCTGAGCGCCACGCTGCTCGGGGCCGAGGCGATCGAACGCTGGTGCGGCGGCGAGCACGGCATTTTACTCGGGCTCTCCGGTGCGCACCTCACGGTGAGCCTACTGCGCGATGCGGTGGCGCGTCCGAAGCCACTTCAGCCGCAGTGGCTGCACCTGGCGCATGTCCTGTCGCGCTGACCGGGGCAGCGCGATAGTCATCGTCACCATCGAGGTCAGTTCGGACCGTAGCGAGGAGAGCGCATCATGAAGCTGAAAGAGCTCTGCACGCCCGACGTCGTGTACTGCACGGCACAGATCAGTGCGCTGCATGCAGCACGCCTGATGCGCGAGCGGCACGTGGGCGACCTGGTCGTGATCGATGACAGCGAGGATACGCACGCGCCGATCGGCATCGTCACGGACCGCGACATTGTCGTGGAGGTCCTCGCCAAGGACCTCGATCCGGCCACGACCACCGTGCGCGAGATCATGCGTGTGCCTCTGGTGATCGCCCGCACTTCCGAAGAGGCGGAACATGCGCTCGAGCGCATGCGCGCGCACGGCGTGCGCCGCGTTCCGGTGCTCGATGACAGCGAGCAGCTCGCCGGCATTCTCTCGCTCGATGATCTGCTGAAGCGGCTGGCTGCCGACGCCGCGGCGCTCGCGGACATCGTGGCGCGCGAGCAGGATCGGGAACATCGTCTGCGCCGCTGAGGTACGCCTCGGCAGCCGCCGCCCCGATGTCCACCGGCGTCGTCGCGCCGCACGACGGCTGGTAAAATCCGTCTCGTCCGAGCGTCCGGGCACTCCGTTCAGCGAATTTCAGGACCGCAATGAATACACCTGCTCTCTTCACGCCCCTGCGCGTGCGCAATCTCGAACTCGCCAACCGTATCGTGATCGCTCCGATGTGCCAGTATTCTGCGGACCACGGCCGCATGACCGACTGGCACCTGATTCATCTCGGCCAGCTCGCCTTGAGCGGAGCCGGGCTGCTCACGATTGAAGCCACGGCGGTCCTGCCGCAAGGGCGCATCACCTATGCCGACGTCGGTCTGTGGAACGAGGAGACGCAGGCCGCGATGGGCGACACCGTCGAGCGCATCCGGCGCTACGCAACGATCCCAATTGCGGTGCAGCTGGCCCATGCGGGGCGCAAAGCGTCGACCGAAGTGCCATGGAAAGGCGGCCATCAGCTGCCGCTCGGCGATGCGCACGGCTGGCAGACGCTCGCCCCGTCCGCCCTGCCCTTCGCGCCGGGCCAGCAGCCTCCGGCGGCGCTCGATCGTGACGGCCTGCGCGCCGTGCGCGAAGCGTTCGCGGCCGCCGCGGCCCGCGCCGGCCGGATCGGCCTCGATGCGGTTCAGATCCACGCCGCACACGGGTATCTGCTGCACCAGTTCCTCTCCCCGCTCAGCAATCAGCGCGAGGACGAGTACGGCGGATCGCTGCAGAACCGGATGCGCTTTGCGCTCGAAGTGTTCGATGCGGTGCGCGCAGCCTTCCCGGCCGATCGACCGGTGTCGGTGCGAGTCTCGGGAACCGACTGGGTCGACGGCGGCTGGGACTGCGAGCAGACCGTCGCCTTCGCCGAGGCGCTGCAGGCGCACGGCTGCGATGCGATCCACGTCTCGAGCGGCGGCCTGCACGCCGCGCAGCGCATCCCGGTGGGGCCCGGCTACCAGGTGCCGCTCGCCCGCGCCGTCAAGGCAGCGGTGCGGATTCCGGTGATCGCCGTCGGGCTGATCACCGGGTTCGAGCAGGCCGAAGCGATCATCGCGACCGGGGATGCCGATCTCGTGGCCCTGGCGCGCACGGCGCTCTACGATCCCCGCTGGCCCTGGCATGCGGCCGCCGCACTCGGCGGCCAGGTGCGCGCCGCGCCGCAGTACCTGCGTTGCGAACCGCAGCGGCTGCGGGGCCTGTTCGCCGCGGACTGACCCGACGGGCTAGCGCCCCAGGCTCCACAGCACGACCGCGTCGAACAGCGCCTTACCCTGCGGGGTCATCTGGTCGTAGGACGGGTTGTCCAGCGGCAGCAGCGCTCGGCGGGCCGGGGCAATGAACCCGTCGGCCATCCGCGCTCCCTTGGGGTAGCCGAAAATGGCGTCCTCGCGCGGTTCGTTCGGGAGTGTCGCGATCACCGTCGCATCCGGGAGCGGCCAGGCCCACTTCAGCACCCCCGGGTGCTCGGTAAACTTCACCAGGCCCGGCTTCAACCCGGCCGCCATTGGACTCCACGCCCCGACGATGTCGAGATAGTTCTCCGGCGGATCCACGCTCTCGAGCAACTCGCCATGCTCGCCATAATCGACATAACGGTCACGGCCGCTGAAATGCAGCGTATCGGATAGCAGTCCTTCGAGGGAAATCAGCGGAACCGGCACATCGACGTACTTATTGGCCAATTTCCATTTCGAGCACGTGCCGGAGATGATGATCAGATCCATCCCGCGCGCGATGCGCTGCGGTGCCGTCTGATCCGCGACCGTGACTGTGAAGCCCAGACGACGCAGATGGGCCACGATGTGCGCATCCGAACGGCGGCCCTCGCCGCCGTTGACCCGCTCGACGTACAGCAGCTTCTTGCCACGGGCGGCCTGGTGCAGCGCCGCATCGAGCGCGCGAGGGTCGTACTTCGGTTCGGACGGCGGCGGTGAGGCCGCCCAGCGCAACGCGGCATCGAACAGCTTCAGCCCGATCGCCCAGCGGCGCAGGTTCGGGTCCCGGGCCGCGGGTCCATACACCGCGGTCAGCAGATGAAAATTATCGCTGCCGAGATAGAAGCCGACCCGGCGCGCCGGTGCGGTGCGGCCATTGGCCAACGTAGCCTCGCGCTCATACGTGAACACCCCGGCGTAATGGCGCGAACCGAAGAAGTCCGTGATCACGGTGCCGCCCGGTCCTGGATCTCCCCAGCCCGCTGTTTGTGGCTCCAGATACAAGGTTCCGAACAACTGCGGTCGCAGCCCGACGGCGCGGCTGATCTCCGAAGTGATGTTGGCTCCGAACCCGTACAGCACGGCAAAGCTGTCCGCATAGTGTTGGACCGGATCGATGACGTCGAAATCCCGGTGCAGGATCGGGCCGGTCATGCCGAGATTCGGATAGTCGAATGTGTTCCAGGTGAAGATCGGCAGGCTCGAGTCGGCAAACTTGTTTCCCAGCACGTGCGCATCGGCGGTCGAGGAAATGACGATCAGGGCCGCTCCGCGGGCTGCCGACGGACTCACCTGCGCATCGACGGTGCGGACGCGAAATCCCAGTTTGCGCAGGTGGCGCGCCACGAGCGCATCATCATTGGGCTGCGGCGCGTCGGCTCCGCCAGTGACGAACAGCACCGTTTTACCCGCAAGCGCCGCCCATGGTGCGAGTGCTGCCCGCGCCTGCGGCAGGGCCGTCAGCCCCAGCAGCGCGCAGCACGCGAGGTGGCGCAGGACATTGATGCAGCGGTTCATTCGACCTCCGATCGATCCGCAGCGAGCGCCCAGAGCACCGCCCGTCCGCCCGGCGGCGGCGCCAGGGCAAGCCACAGTTCCCCGGCCGGCGCCGCCAGCGCCAACGCGGTGCACCGACTCGGCAGCGGCAGTTGCCCGTGGTCCCGGTATCGCACGAAGGCCTGCATCTGGATGGCCGCGACCGCCTCAGTGCCGGCAAAGAATGCGCCGCCCTTCCAGCCATGGGCACCCCAGGGATGAAAAGCGAACGCTGCCCGCAGCTGCGGACCGCCCGGGATGGGCAGACGGATGAAGGTGAATCCGAGATCCGCATCGACGATGAGCGCCCGACCGTTGGTGCAGCCGACGAACAGCCGCCGTCCGACCGTGTCCATCGCCAACCCGCTCGGCGCCGAACAGCGCTGCAGCGCAATCGAGCCGTCATCGCGCATCGTGCGGGCATTGATGACCTCTAGCGCATCGCGTGTCGTGTCCACGACATACAGCGTGCCGCGGCCATTGCCCGCCATCTGGCCGAGCGCTCCGGTGAGCCGAACGCGGCCCAGCGGTCGGCCCGATGCCGGATCGACCCGCACGATAGTCCCGTTCGAGCGACTCTCGAGGAACAGCAGGTTCGCACTGCGGTCGTAGAGCAGTGCCGTAGGGGGGGCGGCACCGAGTGCGCGGCGGTGTTCAACCGTGAGCGTGCGTGCCGACAGAAACACGAGTTGCGCCGGGGCACGCACTGCCGCAACGATCTCTCCGGCGCCGTTGCGCGCCAGGGCACTTACCGTCCCGGCGAGCCGCCGCTGCGCGGCAGGCCGCGCCCCGCTCAGCGCGTATACCTCGATACGGCGTCCCTGGGCGGCGTAGATCTGCCGAGTCTGTGGATCGAACAGCAGCGCATGAACGGCTCCTGCCGCCGGCAACGTGATACGACGCACGCGATGGAATGGAACCCCGCCCGCCGCCGCGGCAGGCCACTTCGCGCTCAGCAGCAGCAGCCCCACCGTCAGCGCCGCGAGGCGCCCGCTCGTGTGCATGCGCAGGCCCTCAATCCCGGCGATTGACGCGGGCCAGCCGCAACGCGGCCTTCACCTGGAATTCCCGCAGCGGCACGAAAACACCTTCCCGGCGCACGTCCCGCTGCCCCGGTCGGCTGAGGATGAGCCGCAGGAATTCCTGCACGATGGGCGCAGGCTCGGTGCCGGGACGCAGATTCACATTCGCATAAATCACGCGGCTGAGCGGATAGCGGGCGAGCGCGACATTCGTATAGGTCGGCGACACCGCGTCCGCGCCCCTACCAAGCGCGAGAATCTTCACTTCCGCATCCACGAACGCAAGCCCCGTGTACCCTATGCCGTCCGGGTCCGCCGCGACGCGATGCGCGACCGGGAACACGGTGCGACTGAACCGCATGCCCTGACGCCAATGACCACGCGTCGCCCCCCGATCGAGCACGCGCTCCCGGACGAACTCCTCGAAGCCGTTCCACGGCTTGATGCCGTAGACGTGAATCGGTCGGTTCGCCCAAGCCCCACGCGCACCCACATCACCCCAAGTTACCGCCGGGGCATCTCCGCGCAGATGCGAGCGGGAGAAAATGGCATCGAGCTGCTCGAGCGTAAGCCGCTTCACCGGGTTCAACGGATTGACGATCACCGCCACCGCATCCAGGTAGCCGAAATGCCGCCACGACCCTCCCGACACCGGGACGCTGGTCGGGCCATAGCCGTATTTCGACCGGAACGACGTGACGTCCGTCGGCTTCAGTTCGCGCGAAACGAAGGCGACATCGATGCGGCCCTCGCGTAGCGCTGTTGCGCCATCGCTGCCCTCGAACGGCGGCCCGAAAGCGACACGAACATCAGGATAGTAATGCTTGAACGAACGAATCCACGCACGCACCAGCGCCGGCATGGTATCCGAACACATCAGTCGTAACGTGCCGCTCAGCGCATGTGAATACCGCGGCGTGAAGCGTCGCAGCGCCGGATCGAGCGTCGGCTGAAGCACCTCGGGCCGCGGCAGCGTCCGGCCCTGGCGCATGCCGGCAAGATCCTGTGCGGGCGTCTGCACCGCATGAGTGGGTGCCGGAGGCAACTGCCACTCCACCGTAGCAGTACCCGCCGAAGCGTACCCAGACGCCGCCAGCACCAGCGCGACGGCGGCCCGCCGCAGTCTACCGCCCTCCCTGACCTGCCGCCTCATTGCAGGTACACCCGCGCCGAAAGCGTGAACATGCGCGGCGCGCCGGGAAGGATACTGAGATTATTGGTGAACCCGGAGCTCTGGTAATACGTCGCATCGAGCAAATTGGTCACCTTGAACGTCAGCGTGTATTGGGAGCGCACGTAGTACAGGGCAGTGTCGACGCGTGTATAGGCGGGCAGGATCAGCATCGGCTCGGCCTTGGTCGGGCTGATTCCGTTGCGCTGGCCATCGTGGATGATGCCGAGCCCGATCCCGAAGCCGCGCAATGCGGGGGTCGAGAACTGATATCGAGACCACAGATGCTCGGCCATCCGCGGCACGTTCGGCAGCTGTAGACCGACCTCATAGTGATCTGTGGACTGGGTGATCTGGGCGCGGGTATAGGCCGCGCCGGCCGTGATCTGCCAGTTCGGCAGCGGCCTGGCGTTCACCTCGAACTCCACGCCTTTGGACTGCGCCCTGCCGACCTGCTCATAGCAACTGCCGTAATTGGCGCACGCGAAATGACTGAACGTATTCTTCTCATCGATCCGGAAAAAAGCGAGTGTCGAGCTCAGGCGGCCGTGCCAAAAGCCGTCCTTCTCCCCGACCTCGTATTGGGTCGCTGACGTCGGTACGAAATTGCTCGTCCCGTCGATGCTGATGGCATTTGACGGCGGCGGTTCGAACGACGTGCTGTAGCTCGCGTACAGGCTCCAGTGCTTGTCGGGCTGATAGACGATGCCCCCCATGGGCAGCACATCGTGTGCCGTCGAGACCGTCTCGGCCGAATACTTTCCGGTGATCGGGTAGAACGTGCTCAGCCACTGCTTGTCGTAGGCGTAGCGTAGACCGACAGATCCCTTCCAGTGCTTCGAAAAAGACAATTCATCGGCCATGTATGCACCGAAATTCTCGATGACCTCGCTCCGATTATCGAGCAGCGTATCGTGTCCCGGAGCCACCAGCGGCAGATCGCCGAGTGCGGGCACGTTCGCGTAGTTCGGGTTGTAGATGCTGATATTGAGCGAGTCCGGTCCCG
This sequence comes from Pseudomonadota bacterium, assembly GCA_028067895.1. Classification (GTDB taxonomy): domain Bacteria; phylum Pseudomonadota; class Gammaproteobacteria; order Steroidobacterales; family Steroidobacteraceae; genus 13-2-20CM-66-19. The sequence continues at coordinate 24,100 of JAPTUI010000230.1, forward strand.
TGGCCGGCGCATTGAAGAACTGTTTGCGGTCCTCGTAGGCCGAATCGCGCCCACCGGTCGCTCCGACCACCATCTGGTGCTTCACCCCGAAGGTGTTGAATTTCATCTGCAGATGCGTATCGACGTAATGGTACCCGCGCTGATTGATCTGGCCGCGGGCGCGTCGCTGGATGAATTGCAGGTTCGGGCTGATTGCATACACGTCGAAGCCGCGGGCCTCATCGGTATGCCACACATCGCGCGTCTCCAGGTGCCAGGTCCAGCCATTTCCGAAGCGATGCACGAAGAACGTCGACAGCACACTGCCGTGCTCTTTGCCGTAATCGTTCGGCTGTTGATAACGGGTCGTGATCGGTGCCACGAGATTGATGTCGTTGTTCGGCGCAACCAGATAACTGTCGTAACTGTAGCGAAGTGCCTGGTAGACGTATTGCAGCGTCAGTTTCGTCGCCTGCGAGATGCGCCAGGTGAAGCTCGGCGCGAGGTAAATGTTGCGGTTGTAGGCGTAGGTGCGGTATGTGTCGGCGTTCTGGTCGGATACGATGAACCGGTAGAGAAAGTGCCGATTGCCGGCAATCGGACCGGTGGCATCCATGCCCGCAGTGAAGCCCGGACGCTGAGCGATCCCGACCCCGTGTCCGTCATAGGTTGTGCCGATCGCCGACAATTCGACCGAACTGCGCGCCTGGGGCTTTTTGGTCACCAGGTTGATGAACCCGCCGGGTTGTTCCTCGCCGTTCAACACCGACGCGGGCCCTCTGACGACGTCGATGCGCTGGATGCCGATGGTCACCGGTGAGCCAAAGCGGGTCTCCAATCCCGGCAGCCCATCGACCAGGATAGAATTCTGATCATTTGCACCGCTTTGGAAGCCGCGAAAGACGATGTCGTAGCCCGTGGGGCCGGCGCTCTGAATGCCGGTCATGTACGAATAGAGCGAGGAGACGTGCTGCGCCTCGATCGCGTGCATGAAGCTCTGCGTGTATGTCGAGATCGAGAACGGGGTGTCCTTGGCCGGCAGATTCATCTTCATGGCGCTGAAGCCCGCATTGGAGATGAATCGGGCCTCGACGAGAACGGACTGAAGCTCCGGAGGCTTTTTGCCGCGCGCCGGCCCGCGCACCGCGGGCGCGGGCGCGGGCGGCCGGGAGACCGGGGCGTCCGTCGTTCGCATCGGGGAGGACGGGGCAT
>JAPTUI010000164.1:0-3801 GCA_028067895.1 Pseudomonadota bacterium
AGATTGATGTCGGTCTGCTGCGAGGAGGACAACTCGATCTTCGCCTTCTCGGCAGCTTCCTTCAGGCGCTGCATGGCGAGCGGGTCCTTGCGCACGTCGACGCCGGACTCCTTCAGGAACTCCTCGGCGAGGAAGTTGATGATGCGCAGGTCGAAGTCCTCGCCGCCGAGGAACGTATCGCCGTTGGTCGAGAGCACCTCGAACTGATGCTCGCCATCAATCTCGGCGATCTCGATGATCGAGATGTCGAAGGTGCCGCCGCCCAGGTCGTACACGGCGATCTTGCGGTCCCCGCCCTGCTTGTCGAGCCCGTAGGCGAGCGACGCGGCGGTCGGCTCATTGATGATGCGCTTGACCTCGAGGCCGGCGATGCGTCCGGCGTCCTTGGTGGCCTGGCGCTGCGAGTCGTTGAAGTACGCCGGGACGGTGATCACCGCCTCGGTGACCGGCTCGCCGAGATAATCCTCGGCGGTCTTCTTCATCTTCATCAGCACGCGCGCGCTGACCTCGGGCGGGGCCATCGCCTTGCCCTGCGCATCGACCCACGCATCGCCGTTGTCGGCGCGGGTGATCTTGTACGGAACCATCTTCGCGTCGCGCTGCACCACCTCGTCCTCGAACTTCCGTCCGATGAGACGCTTGATCGCGAACAGGGTGTTCTGCGGGTTGGTGACCGCCTGGCGCTTGGCCGGCTGCCCCACCAGCACCTCGTTGTCCTTGGTGAAGGCGACGATGGACGGAGTCGTGCGGTCGCCCTCGCTGTTCTCGATCACCCGGGGCTTGCCACCCTCCATGATGGCGACGCACGAGTTCGTGGTCCCGAGGTCGATGCCGATTACCTTTGCCATGATCTGCTCCGCCGAAATCAGTTGCTTATAGAAGGTTCGCTGGAAGACTTTCTGGGGGTTGGTCCCGCCGATTCAAGGGCTGCGGGGTACTCGCTCGGCCTATGCCTTGGCTTTGGCCACGATCACCCGGGCCGGGCGCAGCAGCCGCCCGTTGAGCTCGAAGCCGGCCTGCACCACCTGCAGCACGGTGTCCGGGGCAGCCTCGGCCGACTCCTGCGCCAGCATGGCCTCATGCCGGGCCGGATCGAACGGTTCACCGAGCGGCCGGATGGCCCGCACGCCGAGCCTCTCGAGCGCCTTGGCGAGCAGCTGCAGGGTCGCCTCCTGGCCCTGCCTGAGGGTCGCCGGATCGACGTCCGTACGAGTCGCGCTCTGGATCGCCAGCTCCAGGCTGTCCTGCACGGGCAGCAGCTCGGCGGCGAATTTCTCCAGTCCGTAGCGATTGGCCGCCTCGATGTCGCGCTGGGCGCGCTTGCGCACATTGTCGAGCTCCGCCAAGGCCCGCAGCATCTGCTCTTGGCTCTCCTGGGCGCGCTGCTCGGCCTCGGCCAGCGCCTGCTCGAGCCGCATCGTCTCATCCGCGGCGATCGAGCCGTCGCTGCCGCGCTCGCCTGAAGGGCTCGCGCCCGACTGATCAGTGCTCATCCGCAATCCTCTTTCCGCTCTTGCGCTCTGAAAAAAAAGCCGCACCCCGCCCGGCGGCCCGCGCCGCGGCGGCGTACAGCGTCCGGAGTGGGGCTCAGCGCCGCGAATTCAAGGCGGCGCCGAGCAGTTTTGCCGTCATGTCGACGATGGGAATGACCCGCTCGTAGGCCATGCGGGTCGGACCAATGACCCCGAGCACGCCGAACGCAGAGGCCGGCGAGCCGTACGGCGCGGTCACCAGACTGCAGTCATCGAGGATGCGATAGCCGGACTCGTGGCCGATGAAGATCTGCACGCCCTCGGCCCGCAGACTGTGATCGAGCAGGTGCAGGAAATCGCGCTTCTCGTTGAACGCCTCGAACAGGCGCCGCAGACGCTCGACGCTCGAGAGCTCCGCGACGCTCATCAGATTGGTCTCGCCCTTGATGACGTACTCGAGCTCCCCGGTCTGCGCGCCGCTCGCGAACACGTGCTGCGCCATCGAGATCGCATCGAGCATCACCTGATTGAGGTGCGCGCGCGTCTCGCTCAGCTGGCGCAGGATCTCCTGGCGCACCTCCTCGAGGGAGCGCCCGCGCAGCTGCTCGTTGAGGAAGTTCGAGGCGCGGCGCAGCTCATCGGGGGAGAAGTAGCGCTCGAGCTGCACGATGCGGTTCTGCACCTCGCGCTCCCCGTACACCAGCACCACGAGCACCCGGTTCTCGGACAGACCGACGAACTCGATCTGGGTGATGGTGGCCTGAGTGGCGCGCGGCAAGGTCACCACGCCGGCGAGACGAGTGAGGCTCGAGAGCAGCTGCGAGACGCTGCTCACCAGATCCTTGCCGCTCTCGCGCACCGCCTCGAGCTGCCGCTCGATCTCGGCAACCGCGGCGGCCTCGAGCGGCTGGACCTGCAGCAGCGAGTCGACGAAGAACCGGTAGCCCTTGTCCGTCGGCACGCGCCCGGCGGAGGTATGCGGCGAGGCGACGAAGCCGAGCTCCTCCAGATCGGCCATCACGTTGCGGATGGTCGCCGAGGACAGCTGCAGCCCGGACTCGCGCGACAAGGCGCGCGAGCCGACCGGCTGGCCGTCGCGGATGTAGCTCTCGACGAGCGAGCGCAGCAAATGCTGCGCTCGCTCACTCAACTGTTCTTCCGGGGAATCTTGCGTCATAAAGTGCGCCACTGTGCCCGCTTGCCACCCGCGCGCAGCCGGCTCTCTGAAAAGCTATAGTCGCAGCGCCCGAGCGTCAAGCAACCCTTGCGTCGTCCTGCTAGGATCGACGCCGATGACCCCTCCCCGTATCTGCGCTCTGGTCGGCCGCTTCACGGACCCGCGGGTGGCCGAGTCCGCCCGGGTGGCGCTCGCGCATCTGGTGGAGCGCGGGGTGACGGTGCGGGTCGATTGCGCCGCACCGCTCGCGGCCAGCTCCTCGGTGAGCGCGGTCGCGACGGCCGAGCTCAGCCCCGGGGCGGACCTGATGATCGCGGTCGGCGGCGATGGCACGCTCCTCTACGCTGCCGGACTCGTGGCTCGCCACGGTGTGCCGCTCATCGGCATCAACCGCGGCCGGCTCGGCTTTCTCACCGACGTGATGCCGCAGGACATCGCCACCTGCCTCGATGCGGCCCTCGCCGGGCAGCTCGATGCCGATGAGCGGCCGCTGCTCGCTGCGCGGCTGCAGCTCGCCGATGGCACGAGCCGCGAGGCACTGGCGCTGAACGACGTGGTGCTGCAGAAGCTGGCCACGGGCCGGATGCTCGATTTCGAGACCCGGGTCGCCGGCCGCTACGTCAACACCCATGCCGGCGACGGCATCGTCGTGGCGAGCGCCACCGGCTCGACGGCCTATGCGCTGTCCTGCGGCGGACCGATCATCGAGCCGCAGCTGGACATCGTGGTGCTCGCGCCGATCTGCCCGCACACCCTCTCGGACCGGCCCATCGTGGTCTCGGGCCGCTCCGTGATCGAGATCCGCCTGCTCGAACGGCCCGACACGCGCGCCCAGGTGACCTGCGACGGCAGCATCCTCGGGACGTTGGCGCCGGGGGAGCGCCTGGAGGTCCGCCGCGCCGCCGAGCGCGTGACGCTGCTGCACCCGCGCGGGCACGACTATTTCCGGCTCCTGCGCTCGAAACTGCACTGGGGCCGCGGCGACAGCGAACGCTGAGCGTCCTGACCATCACACCCTGAGCGCGATCCGCCATGCTCATCGCTCTGAAGATCCGCGACTTCGCCATCATCGACGAACTCGAGCTCACCCTGCGCTCGGGCCTGACGGTGCTCACGGGCGAGACCGGCGCCGGCAAATCCATCCTGGTGGAT
>JAPTUI010000164.1:3811-4671 GCA_028067895.1 Pseudomonadota bacterium
GGCCGAGATGATCCGCCACGGCGCCGAGCGCGCCGACCTCACCGCCACGTTCGACCTGCACGCCGCACCGGATGAACTGAAGTCGTGGCTCGAGGGCCAGGCGCTCGAGGGCGATGAGCTCATCGTGCGCCGCGTGCTCGGCGCCGACGGACGCTCGCGCGCCTGGCTCAACGGCCAGCCGGTCCCGGTGCAGCTGCTGCGCGAGGCGGCCGATCTGCTCATCGACATCCACGGCCAGCACGAATTCCAGTCACTCACCCGCGCGACCCGCCAGCGCGAGCTGCTCGATGAGTTCGGCGCGCTCGAGGTCGAACTCAGCGCCGTCGCGGCGGCCTACCGTCGCTGGCGCGAACTGCACATCCGCGCGCGCGCCCTCGCCGCGGCCGCCGAGGACCGAGATGCGCGGCTCGATCTGCTGCGCCACCAGGTCGGGGAGCTCGGTGCGCTCGAACTCGAGGCGGGCGAGCTCGAGCGTCTCAGCGAGGAGCGTACCCGCCTGGCGCACCGCGGCCGCCTGGCCGAGGCGGCCCAGGGCGCGCTCGGGCAGCTCTATCAGGATGAGCCGCACAATGCCCACGGCGCCATCGGCCGGGCGCTGCAGGCGCTGCGCACCGCCGCGGCGATCGATGCCCAGCTCGGGCCGATCGTCACGCTGACGCAGGAGGCCGAGGTCAACGTGCGCGAGGCGGCCCGCGAGCTCGAGCGCTATGCGCAGGGCCTGGAGCTCGATACGGCGCGCCAGAACAGCGTCGAGAGCCGCCTCGCCGCGATCGAGGATCTCGCCCGCAAGCATCGGGTCGACGCTGCACACCTGCCGGCGCGCGCCGCGGAGCTCGCCGCGGAGCTCGAGCAGCTCGAAC
>JAPTUI010000104.1 GCA_028067895.1 Pseudomonadota bacterium
GGCGGTGAGCCGCAAGTCCTCGGCAATCCCATCGATTTGTCGCTCGAGTGCGAGGTCCGTCTCGGTGGGTGAGGGACACAGGGGTAATGCCGGCACTGTCTCTTTGTTGAGGCACGTGCTGCAGGTCCTGCGCGGCCGGCCGCTGCGCATCAGGGGAAAGGAATCTGATGGGCGGGGACGGCGGCAGGATGCGCACACGCGCGTCGAGGTGGTGAGAACGGCGTTCATAGGGCACTCCAGAGGGAGAAGGCGAAAGAACTTCGGTCCGATGAGCCACTGGTGCGCCAGCGACGCGGGGCGCGGGTGATGGTCCATGCGCGAAGCAGTGTGTACCGGCGCAGGCTCACGCGGTGGCGGTGAGGCGTGTGGTGTGCGCGTTCAACGGTGACGATGGCGTAACCGGTCTTGCGGTAGGCGCGAATGACGGCGAGAGGCGTTCGCGCCAGTTCGCCGGAGCGCATCGCGCGGAGTCCCGCTGAATGAGTTTTATCAAGCATTGCAGATGCGCTCTTCGATCGAGCGCAGTGCCGTGCGTGACTGCGGACACGGTGCGCAAGCGTGTCGCGGTTCACAGACATGCTGCGCGGGAGATCGGTACCGTTCACTGATGCAGATCATGCGAAGCGGCTCGATGCACTTGATGAGATTCGCAGTGCTCGCACGCATGAAAGCACGCGGAAGCGGATGTAGAGCTCGCCCTACAGACGCGAGGCGAGCCGCCGACACCCTGAGACGGGTGAACACGCAGCCTTGCACTGATGCGCGCCGCCTGGTCGATTCTCGCGACCAGTAACCCGAAGCGGAGGGATGGAAAACGCGCACGTGGCTTCTACTGCCGTTCGGTCGCCGCATCGCCTGCGATGAGCACCCGAGCCGCGAGCATTCCGATGTCGGAAAGCTGAAGCCCGGCCCGCGCCTCGCGCGGCACCGCCCGCAGGGCACTCATTCCGAAGCGCCGCAGGAAGCACCGACCGTGATAGGGCTTGCCGGCACGAAGCACGCAGTGTCGTTCGTCGGCGAGACACCGGCAGCCTACGCAAACCACCAGGTGACGCACGTCGTGCGCGCATCGCAGCTCCGGCTGCGGCAGTGGACCGAGCGCGCGCAGATAGTGCTTTGCGCCCGCCATTTGCGACTTCCTGACCGGCCTGCCCCGCCGCGCTCTGTTTCGTGGGGTTTTGGATGGCATGGGGAAAAAGCGTATGGTAAGCCATCCTCGCTGTCAAGCATGCCAACTGTTGGCTGCCCAGGAATCATGCTAAACGCCGTGGTAGTACGGCGAAAGGATAGACGAGATGATTCGTTGGAGTTCTATTCGCGGGGTCCGCTTCGCAGTGCTCGAGGATGTCATTTTTGTCGATCTGCCGGGACCCCGGATGGCTGTGCGCATGACGGGCGCGCGCGATTCCACCGCCGGGAAGCCTCGCTCAAGGGCCAGCCGGGCGCTGAACCACAAACCGCCCCGCTCGAGATCGAGGGGAACTCGGCGGCACGAGCAAGGAGGAGGGTAACCCGGCTGGCGGGAAACCACGGCGCATTGAGCGCATGTCGCGCGAGCGCTGCCCTACGGGACGGCGCTCGCCTGCTCAACCGCCCGCGAGGACCTCTCAGGCGAGGCTAGGTCCGGTTCGCGGTGCTGGTTTGGCGCTTTCGACCGGGTGGGGGGGCGTTGACGGTGCCCGAGGGTCCGAGGATCAGGTGGTTCGGCGTGCAACCTAGAACCGCGACGAGCCGCAGGAAGGTCTCGAGCTTGATGTTCTTGATCGTTCCGCTTTCCCACTGATTCACCGTGGCGCGCGAAACCTTGACCCGCCGGGCAAGTTCAGCTTGGTTCCACTCTTTTTGGATGCGCATCTCTCGGATACGATCGCCCATGTGTTTAGTCTCCATAAGTAAAATTCTCCCATGACAAGCGTATGGCATGATTGACTTCGATGTATGGCATGGCGTACACTTCGGGCCGTGTGAAAACACAAGATGCTATCCGCCCCTTCGGCACAAATGCGGCGTCATCATCAAGAACAACATCGGCGCGAATGGTTCGGCGCATCACCGAACCGCCGCGCGTAGAACGCGCTCGCGCCATTGACCCAAGGCGACCGTCATGCTTCCACTCGAAGACCTCAAACGCTTGAAGATCACCGCTGAGACGCGAGCCTGGCTCGCCGCGGAGGCGCGCCAATCGCAGCGCACCATGCAACAGGTGGCACGCGACGAACTGCATCGGATTGCGGTCACGAGAATTCATGCCGCTAAGGTGCTCGTTTCCCTGGCCCCGCGCGAGGGCCGCGACGGGGACAACGGGGACTCACAGGGTGCCCGTGTGGCGTTCAGCGACCTGCGGCGGGAGGCCGCTCAATAAGCGGCGCTCGAGCGCCAAAGACCACGGCGGGCGGCCGAGTGCGGATTCCGGTCGCCGTCCGTGGCGGGCCGGGTGCTCATGCGCGAAGGGCGTGTTGAATGCTTCGCCTCGCGGCCGTCAATCTTCAAGACAGAATTGCAGTCGCATTCTTCCGGCAGGCCAGGGCCCGTCGGCCCGAGAAGGGAATAGGAATGCCTCATGAAACTCTCATGCCTTGCCGGGTCCGCTGGTCAGCGGGTTGATGAAGCCGCCCAAGACGGCTTGAGCGAGTCCGGCCGACGTCTGGAACCGGTCCGTTCCGCCCCAGGGACCTGCGCGCACTGTGGAGGGCGCGGTCAGGCGGGTGCGAATCTCCTACCGTATTTCACCGGTCTCGGCGCGCGGGGAGCTTGCCATGTGTGGCTCCATTCTGGCGGGTGCGCGAGCGCTTGGCATGACACGTGGAGGAGCACATCCGTACCGCATTGATTGTCTCCGGGGGTGAGGGGCGGAAGGGGCGTTGGAGGGGCTTCGAAGGGACTCAGTAGCCCCTTCGAAGGGTCCGCGGCGCGTCTTGAAGAGGCTTCGGAGCCCGTTTCCGCACCCAATATGGCGCGCGCGCGGCTCAATGAACGTCTTATGCCGAAGGATAACCGACACGGCGGGGCAGTGAGGCTTATCGTGCGAGTGAATAAAACGCCGTTCTTTCAGGACCTTATGACTTGCTCCGGAGTTGCATCTCCCCTGCTCGAAGCACCGGCGGTGAAGCCCCTTCCGAGGGACTCGGTAGCCCCTTCGAAGGGTCAACGGCTCGCAGCGGAAGATCAGGATCAGGAGCAGGAATAGGAACAGGATAAGATTCCTTCGTCGTGTTCGCCGCGAATGGCTGCCTCGCTGGCGGTCTGAGCCGCGCCTCGTACTCTTGAGGGCGTGACACGGAGCCTAAATCAGTCGGGCATCCAGTCGCCCACCGCCGCTCCCCGCCGAACGAGACTCGTTTCTCAAGTGTGTCCAGATGATGTTGCGCCCCTCGCAGGCAGAGAGGTGAACGCCTCGCGTTTACCGACACCGTATGGCCGAGGTCACTCGAACGCCGCGGAGGGTTCAGGTGGCAAATCGTGCTTGGCATTTCCCGAACGTGTATGGCATGCTAACCACACGTTCCGCCCACGAGACATGATGCGGCTATGAAAACGGAAGATGCGATCCGCCACTTTGAAACCAAAGCAGAACTTGCGCGGCAGTTGGGAATTGGTCGCGCCTCACTGACGTCTTGGGGTCCGCTGGTTCCACCGCTTCGCGCTGTGATCCTCGAGAAACTCACGGGCGGGAAGTTGAAGTTCGATGAGGACGAGTACCGAGACTATGGGCGTCCCGGTGTACGCGCGCGGCGCGAGCGCGCGGCGCGTATGAAACCGATCCGACAGGATGCCGACAGCGCTGCCCGGCCATCGCGGCGCGCTTCAACGAAGCGCTCGCGGCGGCGTCCATGAGCCGCGGCACACGTGCCCCCGCCGTTTCGCGGGGTGCCGTGGTCAACGGGCCGCAATCAGACCTGTTCGCGCTCGGTGGTACACCGCCGAACTCCACCGCAAGCGCAACGCCCGCGCGAGTGGCTTCGAAGACTTCTCCCAAGGGTACGTCTTTGCCGCTCACCCAAGAGCAGGCAGCGATTGTCGAGGCCGCCCAGGGCGGCGAGGCCCTCCTGGTCGAGGCGGGTGCCGGTTCTGGCAAGACGACAACCTGCGCGGCGGTGGCGCGCGCGATGGGCCGGCGCCGCGGGATTCTCGTCGTGTACAACGCGATGGCGGCCAAGACGACGAGCGGGAAACTCACCGGCACCGGGTGCGAGGCGCGCACCCTGCACTCTATCGCGTACCGGTCCGGGTTCGCAGAGCCATTCAAGCGCGGCGGACGGCTCAACATGGCCCTGCCCGCGCGAGCCGCAGCGGAGGCCGGTGGGTGCAGCCGATGGCTCGCGTTCGATGCGCGCGGAGAATATCCGCTCTCGCCCACCGCGCAGGGATATCTGCTGAAGGACTGGGTCGGAAATTTCTGCCACTCCGCGGACGAGGTGTTGGGACCGAAACATTTTCCGTGGGGCACGCTGCGCGATTATGCGAGCGGATGGCTCGCGGCCGAGACCTCGCACTGTGTGCCCGAGGAGCGGACGGAACGACAACGTCAACTGCTCGCCAAGGCGGTTTCGGACTTCGGACGGCTTCTCGAGGGCGGCGCGCAGCGTCTGTGGGAGAAGATGAGCGGGCCGGGCGAATTTCCCTCGAACCATGACGTTTATCTGAAACTCTATGT
>JAPTUI010000354.1 GCA_028067895.1 Pseudomonadota bacterium
TGGAGCATGTTGACGACACAGGCGCGCTCGGAATACGGCCTGCCGTACGACTTTGCGGGGTTGGGGCTGCGGCTGGAAGGGTTCAACGGGAGCACCCGGGCCTCGGTCACCTCGGTGCGGGTCTTTACGTTCCTCAACGTGCCGTTTCACGATGCGAAATTTCTCCTCGGCGGTAATGACTTTCCTTCCGGCGCCGTAGGCCTGCTCGGCGGCACCATCTTGCATCTGGCGGACGTCGAGTACAACTTCGGCGACGGTCAGATGCGCTTCGTCATCGCCAAGCACTGCGGCCGCACTCCGATTGCCTACTGGGCGCAAGGCGAGCGCGTCGGGGTGGTCAAGCTGCGACCGATCACGGCCCGACGACCATTTCCGATCGGTCACGCCCGGCTGAACGGCCAGCGGATCCGGGTGCTGTTCGACAGCGGTTCACCCCGCTAGATGTTGTCGGTCCGGGCGGCCCGTCGTGCGGGGATCACGGTGTCGACGCCCGGAGTGCGCGCGGCCGGCCCGTTCGCCGGCATCGGCCGACGCTGGATGCGCTCGTGGGTGGTGCCGGTGGCACAGTTGCAGATCGGGGACGAGAAAATCGAGCACACCCAGATGATGCTGGGCAATTTCCGTCTGTCGGGTCTGCACATCGGGCTGGTGCTGGGGGCGGATTTCTTTCTTTCGCATCGCATCATCGTCTCGAAGCGCCATCACATCATGTACTTCACGTACAACGGTGGGCAGGTATTCGATCTGGGACACCGGTACTTCATTGAACGGGCCGGCGGCGCGCCGGTGGAGGCGGGGCCGGGGTTGCCTTCGACATCGTAAGCGGGCGCGGGCCGCACGCCGACCGCAGCGGCCGGGCCGGGGACTGCAAGCCGCTTGATGCGCCGCGGCATGGCGCTCGCGGCCGAACGGCGATACCGTCGAGCGCTCGCGGATATGAATCGAGCCTGGGCGCTGGAACCGGACAATGTCCATTACCGGCTGCGGCGAGGCCGAGTGTATCGGGCGCACGGGCAAGCGGCCTTGGCGCTGAAGGATTTCGATGCGGCGATCCGGGAGCGGCCCGATTTCTACCCGGCGCATCTGGCCAGGGCGCGATTGCTGCTCTCCTGGCCGCACGCGCCGGCAGACGCGCGCCGGCTGGCGACGACGGATATCAATATTGCTGCGCTCTTGGCACCCGATGCCTCGGTTCAGCGCCTGCAGGTCGCCGACCTGTGCGCGCGCATCGGTCGTTATTCCGATGCGTTGCGGGCGATCAACCTTTGGATTTACTTCCATCGGCGCGATGCGCTGTTGCCTTATGGCTGGGACACGCGCTGCTGGATTCGCGCCGAAGGCAATCTGCAGTTGCATCGGGCACTGCGGGATTGCACCCGTGCGGCCGAACGGCTGCCGAAGACCTCAGGGGTATTCGAGGATCGGGCGCTGGTGTATCTGCGTCTCGACAGGCTGCATCAGGCGATTGCGAGCTACGATCAAGCGTTGCGGATGAAGCCGCGTTTGGCCGCAGCGCTCTATGGCCGTGGTCTCGCTGAACTGCGCACGCGGCAGACTGCCGCCGGCCGAGCCGATCTTGCGGCCGCGATGAAGATCGATCCAGACGTCACACGGCTGTTTGCGCACATGCATCTCACGCCGTAACCGGCATCATCGGCAGTTTACTCGCCCCGGGCTTCGCGTTCGGCGGCCTCAATTGCCGCATCGATTTCGGCGGACGTATCCTCGACCGCTTGCCGCGTGCAGCGGGCAACGCTCTCGGACTGGCGCGGATAGAGTCGCTCGAGCTGCTCGCACGCGAAACGAGCGGTTTCGGCGACGCGACGTCTGAGTTCCGATTGGTCTGACAGTGTGGTCAGATCCAGATCCGCATAGCTGACCCGATGCGTCAGAGTCACCTGGTCTACGGGCGCCTCCGAGCCGGTCTTGCCCGTCAGGACTCGAGTACGCAGACTGACCTCGACCGCAAGATTGCGGGGCGATACCTGGGCATGAGCTGTGCCGGGGAGCAGGCGTGCGCACAGCAGTGCCGTGGTGCACACCATGAACCACCGTGGGGCGCGGACTGAGATGTGACGTGCGCTCATCTGAGACTGCTCATGATAGAGGCATGCTAAAGGACCGACGCGAGTGTGGTATACGCATTTTCCGCCGAATACAGCCCACCGTGAGACGCGACGCACTCCCGCCGCCGGGCGGTGTCACCGGCAAAGTCGTGCGGGCGCGGGCGGCCCGGCCACACAGGGACGGTTGTGTGCCTCAGCGGCAGCGATGACGAGCGTTGTGACAGCGCGCCGGCGCTTCGCGGCGCGGTTCGGAGAGCACTGTACGGTTCTGCCGGGATCGGTACTGGTACGGATGGACCTGGACGTTCGCCCGGCGCAGGTTCGCGTGCAGGACCTTCCCTGGGGCAACAGTGAGTGTGGGTGTGCCATGAGTCAGATCATCACGTCGAATCATTCACGGGATACGCGTTGGCGTTCCCGGGTGCTGCTCGGTCTGCTGCTTCTCGTACCCTGCGCGTTGGCACTGACCGGATGCGAAACGATGCAGGTCGGCAGCGACTACGATCGAGCGGCGAATTTCTCCACTTTCCATTCGTTCACCTGGTTGCCGCGCGAGCAGTACGGCGTCAGCAATCCACTCGTGGTGGAACGAACCGAAGAGGCGATTACCAGCGCCCTCGAGCAGAAGGGGTACCGCTACGTGACGAATGCGGCCGACGCCGACTTTGCCGTGGACTTCACGATCGGCTCGCACGAACGGGTTGATGTGCACACGTATCCTCGGCCCTACTCGTGGCCCTGGTACGGATACGGTCGGTACTGGTGGGGATACACCTACTGGGGAACCGGTGTGGATGTGACGCGCTATCGTGAGGGCACGCTCGCCATTGACGTATTCGACGGCAAGACACATCGGCCGGTGTGGCATGGCTGGGCCAAAAAGCCACTCTCGCGAGAAGACATTGAGAATTCGGTGCCCGCAATTCGAGAGGCTGTCGATGCCATCCTGGTGAAATTCCCACCGGGCTGACTGACGTGACGGCTAGGCGTCCGGCAGTGGATACGGACTGCAGGGCGCCTAGCGCTTCACGGCCACCCGATCGCCCGGCTGCAGCTCATTCGGCGGGTGAATGATCAGCTGTTCGCCCGCTGACACTCCGGAGCGAACCTCGACGGCGTCTTCGTTGTGTTGACCGATTGTGATTGCGGTGAGGCGGGCGTGGCTGTGTTCGAGCACGTACGTGCACCAACCCGCGGCACAGCGGAAGATGGCCGACAGAGGGGGCCTTAAGGACATGCGCGCCGCGCCACAGCATGATCCGAGCCTCGACCCGGTAACCATCGCCGAGTGGCCCCGGCGGGTCAACAAAATCCAGGATGACGTTCGTGCGCTTCTCCTCTACGCCGAGTGCAGAGACTTTGGTAAATGCATACGGCTCGACGCGACGGACCCGGGCACGGAGCGGGTGATCGTCACCCCAATCCAGGAGTTCAGTGGGCGTTCCCGCCGAGACCCTCACCACCGCCGTGGGCGCCGAGCGTGTTCGCACCATCGTTGTCGTTCGGGTGGTTCCGCGAGCGTCATCGGGGCGTCGTGGCGCTGATGGGTCTGCACATCCTGTTCAGTCTCGAGCTCTTGATGGCGGCCTCGCTCCCCCTACTACGGTAGGCGTCGGGTCGGAACGACAGGGCTGGGTCTGGGATCGGCAATGGAACGGAACTTACCTAGGGGCATGTGCGAATGCATCCGATCGGGACAACCTGAGAAAGTGCGGCGGTCGCAAGCGACGTTCTCAGGAGACCATGATGTACGCATCGAAATCGACAATGGCGATGGCAATTTTGACCGGTGTGCTGTTGTCCTCCCCCGCAGTGTTCGCACAGAATGCAGGCGGCGCAGGCGGCGGCGCAGGGGCGCAATCTCAGACACGGGCCGGCAGCGGGACCCGGTTGCAGGATCAGGATCGGTTGGCCACCCATGACATGGATCGGCTGCACGACCGGACGCTCGACCGCACTCGTGATCGGTTGCATGACCGCACGCTCGATCGTCTCTATGACCGTGACCTCAAACGGGAGCAGGACCGGGACCGGATCTACGGCGGGAACCTGATGAGCAGCGTCGAGCAGACGCAGTATGAAGAGCATCTGCGTTCGCTGCCGACGGAGCAGGAGCGCGTTCAGTACCGGATGGAGCAGCAGCACGAGATGCAGCAGCGCGCCGAGGAACGCCATGAACATCTTGGTTCGCCGCCGAGCGAGGCCCAGATCCGCGCGCAGGAGCGCCAGCGCCAGCAGGAGCGTGAGCAGATCTACGGTTATTCGATGATGACGCCCCAGGAGGTTGCGCACTATCAGGCACAGATGGGAGCGGCGCGCTCGGCGCAGGAACGCGAACACATCCGCGCCGAACATCGGCGACAGATGGAAGAGCGTGCCCGCGAACGTGGTGAATCGCCGCCGAAGTAGGGAGCACAAATCATGACCCGAACAAGTGGTGTTCTGGGCGTGGCGTTGTGTCTGATCATCGCTTCAGGACCCGCCGCGTGGGCGGCGGGTCCTGACGGCTGGCGGCTTTCGGCCGGCTATCAGTACACGAGCGGCGACTATGGTGGCGTCGAGACCATCACCGAGACCTATGTTCCG
>JAPTUI010000535.1 GCA_028067895.1 Pseudomonadota bacterium
AGCCGGCGCGGCGAAGGCGACGATGTGTTTCGCCTGCCACGGCCCGAATGGAAACAGCGTCAGTCCCGTCTTCCCGCGCCTTGCCGGGCAAAATGCGGTGTACATCGTCGAGCAGCTGCGCGCGTTCCGGGCCGGCATCCGCCAGAACCCCATGATGTCGGCCATGGCAGCGGGGCTGACCGACCAGGACATCGACAATCTCGCGGTCTATTTCGCCGCGCAGACACCGACCGGCCTCACCGCCGACCCGACACTGTGGAAGGCCGGGGAGGCCCTGTACCGCTCCGGGGATGCGCAGCGGCACGTGCCGGCCTGCGCGGCGTGCCACGGACCGACCGGCCAGGGCAACCCGGCGGCCGGTTACCCGGCGCTGCGCGCACAGCAGTCCGCCTACGTTGTGGCCCAGCTCGAGGCCTACGCCAACGGCACGCGCTACAGCGGCGCGGACCCGGCCACGGCGATGCCCAACAGCATCATGATGTTCACGATTGCCAAGCGACTGAGCCCCGCCGAGATGCAGGCGGTGGCCTCATACGTGCAAGGCCTGCGTTGAACGGAACCCTCAAGGAGAATTGCATCCCATGATCCGCCAGCTCGCATTGTCCACCGCGCTCGCCCTCGCGCTCTGCGCCTGCAGTTCGCACCAGGCGCCGGCGCCGCAGAACAGCAGCACCTCGTCCGCCGGAGCGGGCGCGGGCGGCGGATCATCGGCTTCCGGCGCGGCTGCGTCAGCCTCGAGCGCTGCGGCGGCAGCGAACACTCCACTCGCGCTGCCGACCAGCAGTGAGTGGCGCCCCGGTGTCAGTTACAGCGTAATTTCCCCGGCGCAGCCGACCAACGCTCCGCCGGGCAAAGTGCAGGTGATGGAGGTCTTCTGGCTCGCCTGCCCGCACTGCTATGCGCTCGAGCCATTCATCGAAGCGTGGCGCAAGAGCAAGCCCTCATACGTGCAGTTCGTGCGCGTGCCGGTGATGTGGGGACCGGTGCAGCGGGCGCATGCGCGGCTGTACTACACGTTCGAGGCACTCGGCCGGCACGACCTGGTGGACAAGGCGTTCCAGTACATCCACCAGCTCGAGCTGCAGACCAACAGCGAATCGATCATGGTCGGCAGCAGCAAAGCCAACACCCTGCGCATACAGCAGGCGTTCGCCGCGAAAAACGGCGTATCGCCGAGCGCATTCGCCGCGGCCTACAATTCCTTCGACGTGAGCACCCGGCTGCAGCAGGCCGAGGAAATCAATCAGATCTACGAGGTCGACAGCGTGCCGACCATCATTGTCGACGGCCGCTACAAGACCAACGTGGTCAAGGCCGGCGGGGAGAAGAAGCTGATCGACCTGATCAACTTCCTCGCCCAGTGGGACCACGAGCACCAAAGCGAAGGCTGAACCGATGAAACGCATCGACTCCCGCGGGCTGCGGCTCGCCTCCCTGGCGCTGACGTTCGCGCTGTGCGCCGGCCTGGTGCAGTCGGCACGCGCCGGCGATGTCCCCTCGAGTGCACGCTGGAAGCCGGGCGTGAACTTCACCGTGCTCTCCCCGGCGCAGCCGACCAACGCGCCGGCCGGCAAGGTGCAGGTGATGGAGTTCTTCTATCTCGCTTGCCCGTTCTGCCACGCGCTCGAGCCGTACATCACCGCCTGGCGCAAGCATCTGCCGAGCTACGTGCAGTTCGTGCGCACGCCGGTGATGTGGGGACCGATTCAGGTGGCGGACGCTCGGCTGTATTATTCGCTCGAGGCCGCCGGACGGGGTGATCTGGTCGACACCGCGTTCAACACCCTGCATCATCTCGAGAGTGCCGCCGGCGGCGACGAGAACGTGATGATGGGCAGCAGCCGCAGCAGGACCTTTGCGCTGCAGGTCGCGTTCGCGGAACAGCACGGGCTGTCGGCCGCGGCCTACGGCAATGCGTTCAATTCCTTCGACGTGCACCTCGAGATGGAGCGGGCGCGCGAACTCGGCAAGCTCTACGAGGTCACGCATACCCCGACGATCATCGTCGACGGCCGCTACCGCACCGACCCGGGCAAGGCCGGGGGCAACCAGCAGCTGATCCACCTGATCAACTTCCTCGCCCGCTGGGATCACGAACACCCGCACGCCGGCTGAGCCGGCGCGCGGGACGCTGGGCCGAGGATCTCAGAGGATGTAACGACTGAGGTCCTCGTCCTTGGCGAGGGTGCCGAGCTGGGCATCGACGTAGGTCGCGTCGATCAGCATCTCGGCGCCGGACTGCTCCGAAGCGTCGAATGACACCGACTCCAGCAGCCGCTCCATCACCGTATGCAGGCGCCGAGCGCCGATGTTCTCGGTGCGCTCGTTGACCTGGAAAGCGATCTCGGCAATCCGCTGCACGCCCTCTGCGGTGAACTTCACCGCCACGCCCTCGGTATTCATCAACGCCGCGTACTGGGCAGTGAGTGAAGCGTCGGGCTCCGTGAGGATCCGCACGAAGTCCCCGACTTTGAGCGAGTCGAGCTCGACGCGGATCGGCAGCCGGCCCTGCAGTTCCGGGATCAGATCCGAGGGCTTGGAGAGACTGAACGCGCCCGAGGCGATGAACAGCACGTGGTCGGTCTTCATCGGCCCGTACTTGGTGGTCACGGTCGAGCCTTCCACGAGCGGCAGCAGATCGCGCTGCACACCCTCGCGCGAGACGTCCGCACCCATCGTCTCCTGGCGGCGCGTCACCTTGTCGATTTCATCGATGAAGACGATTCCGTTCTGCTCGGCGTTGGCGAGCGCCTGGATCTTCAACTCCTCCTCGTTGATGAGCTTGCCGGCCTCTTCCTCCAGCAGCAGCTTCAACGCTTCGCTCACCTTGACCTTGCGGTTGCGGGTCCGGTTGCCGCCGAGGTTCTGGAACATCGACTGCAGCTGCTGCTGCATCTCCTCCATCCCCGGTGGTGCCATGATCTCCACGCCCATCGGCGCGGCACGCAGCTCGATCTCGATTTCCCGCTCGGCCAGCTCGCCGGCGCGCAGCATGCGGCGAAACTTCTCGCGCGTTTCCGCATCGCGAGGCTGTGCGGGCTCGTCCGTGGAGAATCCGAGCATGCGCGGCTTCGGCAGCAGCGCATCGAGCACGCGCTCCTCGGCGGCTTCTGCCGCGCGCTGACGCACCTTGTCCATCTCCTGCTCACGCGTCATCTTGACGGCAACGTCGGCGAGCTCCTTCACGATGGACTCGACGTCGCGGCCGACGTAACCGACCTCGGTGAACTTGGTGGCCTCGACCTTCACGAACGGCGCGTTCGCGAGGCGCGCCAGGCGGCGGGCGATCTCGGTCTTGCCGACGCCGGTCGGACCGATCATGAGAATGTTCTTCGGCGTAATCTCCTGCCGGAGCGGCTCGCCGACCTGCATGCGCCGCCATCGATTGCGCAGCGCGATGGCAACGGCGCGCTTGGCGGCATCCTGCCCGACGATGTGCTTGTCGAGCTCCTGAACGATTTCGCGGGGAGTAAGCGATGACATGGCGATGGGGCGGTCCGGGCGCGCCTCAGGCGGCCTCCTGCCTCAGTTCCTCGATGGTCAGATTGCGGTTGGTGTAAATGCAGATATCGGCAGCGATGCCGAGGGAGCGCTCGACGATGTCGCGCGCGCCGAGTTCGGAAGCTTCGAGCAGCGCGCGCGCCGCGGAGAACGCGAACGGACCGCCGGAGCCGATCGCCGCCGCATCGTGTTCGGGCTCGATGACGTCGCCGTTGCCGGAGATGATCAGCAGCTTGCCTGGGTCTCCGACCAGGAGCAGCGCCTCGAGACGGCGCAGATAGCGGTCGGCGCGCCAGTCTTTGGCGAGCTCGATGGCGGCGCGGGTGAGGTTGCCGTACTTCTCGAGCTTGCCCTCGAAGCGCTCGAACAGCGTGAACGCGTCGGCCGTGCCGCCGGCGAACCCGGCAATCACTTTGTCGTTGTACAGACGGCGCACCTTGCGGGCATTGCCCTTCATGACGGTGTTGCCCAGGGTCACCTGGCCGTCACCGCCGAGGGCGACGACACCGTTGCGCCGCACGCCGAGGATGGTCGTGCCGTGGGGATCGAACGTCTTGGAATCGCTCATGACTCGGTCGATATCGCCGGAGGAAACGAAGAGTCGGCTGCCGGCAGACCGGTCAGGACTTGCGCCGCGCCCGCGGATGCGCTGCATCGTAAATGCGGGCGAGGTGCTGGAAATCAAGGTGGGTATAAATCTGCGTGGTCGCGATGTCGGCGTGCCCGAGCAACTCCTGCACGCCGCGCAGCTCCGCGCCAGACTCCAGCAGGTGCGAGGCAAAAGAATGGCGGAACAGGTGCGGATGCACGTGCTGCGCCAGCCCCTGGCGGCGTGCCCAGAGCGCCACGCGCTTTTGGATTTCGCGCCGCCCGAGGCGCCGCCCGCCGCGGCCGACGAACAGCGCCGCCTCAGCGCCGGCGGCCCAGGCGGTGCGCTGCTTCAGCCAACGCTCGAGCGCCTCGGCGGCGACCCGCCCGAGCGGCACGGCGCGCTCCTTGCGGCCCTTGCCGAGCACGCGCACCGTGCGGTCCGGCAGATCGACGTGCACCAGATCTAGCGCGGTCAGCTCCGCGAGGCGCAACCCCGAGGAGTACAACAGCTCCATGATGGCGCGATCACGGACCGCGAGCGGCGCCGTCTCGGGGAT
>JAPTUI010000638.1 GCA_028067895.1 Pseudomonadota bacterium
GTCGTCGTCGCCGACGATCCGCTCACCTGCGTCGCGCGCGGCGGCGGGCGCATCTTGGAGCTGATGGACGAGATGGGCCCCGGCCACTTCGGGCTCGAGTAGCCGCGCGCGTCGTGGCCGGTTTCGGCACCCGGAGCGGATCGCCGTACAGTCGCGGGGGCGCCCCGGGGTTCCGCTTCACCCTCTACGCCCTCGCCTCGATCGTCATCATGGTCCTCGACCAGCGCATGGATCTGCTGGAGCGGGCCCGCTACCTGCTGCAGGCCCTGACCTATCCGGTCGAAGTGGCGGTGAACTCCCCGGTGGCCGGCTGGCACTGGCTCGAGCGCTCCTTCACCTCGCGAGCGGCCCTGGAGGCGGAAAACCGGCGCCTGCGCACCCGCATGCGCGATCTGGAAGTGCGTACGCTGCGCTTCGATGCGCTGGCGCGCCAGAACGCCGCGCTGCTCGGTCTGAAGCAGGCCGTGCCGCCGGTGGCCAAGCGCTGGCTACCGGCCGACATCGTCGACATCGAACTCGGCCGGCTGCGCCAGCGCGTGCTGATCGACCGCGGCACCCGCAACGGAGTGTTCCGCAACCAGGCCGTACTCGATGACTACGGGGTCGTCGGCCAGACCATGCACGTCGGGCCGTGGAGCGCCGTCGTGCTGCTGATCACCGATCCGGACCATGACCTGCCGGTGCAGATCGCGCGCACCGGCTTTCGCACCATCGCGGTGGGCACCGGAGACCCTGATGCGCTCGCGCTACCGTATCTGCCCGCCAATGCCGATGTGAAAGTCGGCGACGAGCTGGTCACCTCGGGGCTCGGCGGCATCTTCCCCGCCGGCTACCCGGTGGCGCGCATCACCCAGATCCACCACGGGGCGATGCAGCGGATGAACCAGGTGATTGCCCGGCCGTTCGCGCACCTGCAGACCGACCGGGCGGTGATGCTGCTGTGGTTCCGGCCCGGCAGCCCCGCCGCCCCGGTGCAGCCGAACCAGCAGCAGCTGCCCACCGGCAACCCGGGGGCGCAGCCGCTTGCGCCGCCGCCGCCCGCCCCACCGCTGTGCACCCCGCCGCCCGCCGGCAGTCCCGCCTCGGGCACCGCCGCAGCCGCGGCGCACCCGAGCCCGAGCGGCGCGACGCCGGCGGCACCGCCGGCGCACAAGCCCCCCACCTCGCCCCCGAGGACCCGATGAACACCTCCCCGGGCGGGGCCATCTTCAAGTCGGTGGGGGTCGCGCTGGTGCTGACGCTGCTGCCGCTGCCCTCGTGGCTGGCGGTGGCGCGGCCGGAGTTCCTGGTGCTGGTGGTATTCTACTGGGCGATCCAGACCCCGCGCAGCGCCGGCATCGGCCTCGGCTGGGTGTGCGGACTGCTGCTCGATGCCTTTCAGGGCCCGGTGCTCGGCGAGCATGCGCTCGCGGTGGCGCTGGTGGCCTACCTCGGCGTGCGTGAGCACCAGCGCATTCGCACCAAGCCCTTGGTGCAACAATCGCTGGTGGTGCTGGCGGTGCTCGCGCTGTACCAGTTCGTGCTCTGGGCAATCGACGGCTGGAGCGGACATCCGCTCACCACGCCGCTGCGCTGGGTGCCGGCATTCACCGGCGCGCTGGTATGGGCGCCGCTCGCCGGCGTCCTCGCCCGCACCTACCGTGCGCGCACCTGACGGTCGCCCCTGGAGGCATGCCCCCCGTGCGGATCAAGGATCACTGGCGCGAACAGCGGATGTTCAACCGCCGTGCGTGGTTCGCCGGCGCCGTGATGGTGCTCTCGGTGCTCGCCGTGCTCGGCCGTCTCTATTACCTGCAGGTCGTGCGCCACCATTATTACAACGTGCTCTCGCTCGACAATGGCGTACGCACCGTCCCGATCCCGGCAGCGCGCGGACTGATCCTCGATCGCAACGGCGAGGTGATCGCCTCGAATCGCCCGACCTTCGATCTGGACCTGACGCCCGATGAGGCACCGGACCTGAAGGATGAGCTCATGCACCTGGTGCGACTCGGTCTGCTGCAGCAGAGCGACCTGCCGCAGCTGATGCGCACCATCGCCTCGCACGAGCGTTTCGACACCTTCCCGATCCGCCTCGACCTCTCGGCCCACGAGGTCGGACGCTTCGCGGTGCGCCGCTACGAGTTTCCCGGCATCGACATCACCTCGCGCCAGGCGCGCTGGTACCCCTTCGGCAAGCTCGCCGTCGATGCCGTCGGCTACGTCGGCACCATCAGCGCCAGTGAGTTGGCACACCTGAACCCGGCCGAATACGCCGGCACCGCGGTGATCGGCCAGACGGGCGTCGAGGCCACGTACGAGAAGGATCTGCACGGCACCAACGGCTACCGCCAGACCCTGGTCGATGCGCTCGGCCGGCCGGTGCGCCGCCCCGGGGTGCTCGGCAAGGAACTGCACTTCAAGGCACCGGTCCCGGGCGATGACGTCGTGCTCTCGCTCGACCTGAAGCTGCAGCGGCTCGCCGAGAAACTCCTCAAGGGACAGGACGGGGCGGTCGTGGCGCTCGATCCGTGGACGGGCGACGTGATCGTGATGGCCAGCTCCCCGGCCTTCAACCCGAACCTGTTCGCCCGCGGCATCACCGAGAAGGAATATCGCGCGCTGATCGATAACCCGCGCCGTCCACTGTTCAACCGCACGCTGCGCGCACAGCTGCCTTCGGGATCGACGGTGAAGCCTGCGCTCGCTCTGGGAGCACTGACGGACGGCGTCATCGATGCGCACCAGAAAGTGCTGGCCGGCTACGCCTACCACCTGCCCGGCAGCGCGCATCTGTACCACAACGCCAATCACGAGTACTGCGGCGAGATGACTCTGCGCACGGCCATCATCATGTCGTGTGACGTGTACTTCTACCGGCTCGCCCATCTGATGGGCATCGACCGGATCTCCTCCTGGCTGCCGCAGTTCGGCTTCGGCCATCGCACCGGCATCGACATCCCCGGAGAGGACCCTGGCCTGGTGCCCTCACGCGCCTGGAAGCGCCGCCAGTTCGCCAATCCCTCCCAGGGCGAGTGGTTCCCCGGCGACACGGTGATCCTCGGCATCGGGCAGGGCTACTTCCTAGTCACGCCGCTGCAAATGGCGCACTACACTGCCATGCTCGCCACGCGCGGGCTGAGCTACCGGCCGCGCTTGGTGACGGGGCTGCGCAATCCGCGCACCGGCACGATCCACTGGAAGCGCCCCGTGCTCGATGGGAACCTTACCCAGATCAGCCCCGCGGCCTGGAAGATCGTGATCAAGGCCATGGTCGGGGTGACCACCGACCCGAAGGGCACGGCGTACTGGGAGATGCACAACAGCACCTACCCCATTGCCGGCAAGACCGGCACGGCGCAGCTGGTGCGCGAAGGCGCCAAGGGCTACGCCAACGAAGGCTCGTATCATGCGGACAAGACGCTCAAGCAGTTGCGTGACGATGCCTGGTTCATTGCCTTCGCACCCGCCAACGCGCCGCGGATCGCCGTGGCGGTGCTGGTCGAGCATGCCGGCTGGGGCTCGACGGGCGCCGCCCCGATCGCGCACAAACTGATGGACGCGTACCTGCTCGGTCCCGACGGGAAGCTCCTGGCACACCCCGGGCGCGGTCCGTTCTCAGAGCCGGCGCACCTGGCGCCGCGCGTCACGCGCGGCGTCGATCCTCACATGACGCCGCTGCAGCGCGCCGCCGCACCATGATCCACGAAGAGTTCTCGACGGATTCGCGCACGCGCCGCACGCTGAGCGGGGCGGCCCGCGTATTGCTCGCGCTGAAGGTTGACGGACCACTCGCCGTCGGGCTCGCGCTCACGGCAGCCTTCGGTCTGGTCGTGCTCTACAGCGCCTCGGCCGAGAACACCTCGATGCTGGTGCGCACCGTGCTGCGCCTGGCGCTCGGCATCATCATCATGCTCTCCGTGGCCCGCATCAGTCCGAACCTGCTGCGGCGCGCCTCGCCGTGGCTCTACGGCCTCGGCATCGTGCTGCTGCTGGCGGTCGCGGCCGTGGGCCACGTTCACCTCGGCGCCAAGCGCTGGCTCGATCTCGGCCCGATCCATTTCCAACCGTCCGAGCTGATGAAGATCGCCGTGCCGATGATGTGCGCCTGGTATCTGCACGAGCGGCCGCTGCCGCCGCGCCTCGGCGACCTCGGCATGCTCGGCCTGATCATCCTCGCGCCGGTGGGGCTGGTCGCCAAGGAGCCGGACCTCGGCACCGCCGCGCTGATCACGGCTGCCGGCGCCGTCGTGGTGTTTCTCGCCGGACTGCGCGTGCGCGCGATCATCGTCCTGCTGCTGCTTGCCACGGTGGGCGCGGCGCTCGGTCTGCGCTTCATGCACGGCTACCAGCGCGAGCGGCTGCTCACCTTCCTGAACCCCGAGGCGCATCCGCTCGGCGCCGGCTACCACATCATCCAGTCGCAGATCGCCGTCGGCTCCGGCGGCGTCTTCGGCAAAGGCTGGATGGCCGGCAGTCAGGCGCAGCTCGATTTCCTACCCGAGCGCACCACGGATTTCATCTTCGCGGTGATCGGCGAGGAGTTCGGATTGCTCGGATTGCTCGTGCTGCTGACGCTCTACGCGTACGTGATCGCCCGCTCGATCTACCTCGCCATGCAGTGTCCGGACACGTTCGCGCGTCTGCTCGGCGGCAGCATCGCGCTCAC
>JAPTUI010000564.1 GCA_028067895.1 Pseudomonadota bacterium
TAGAGAATGCCGTGGCGCAGAGGATTGATGATCCCGGCGCGCAGATCGTCCTGATGCAGCAGATGCGCCTGATCGCCGAGCGCGAGGTCGCCCGCGTCGGCGGCGGAGAAGATGCCCTGGTAGCCGATGTTGTGGATGGTCAGCACGGTGCGGGTCGCGGCGAACGCCGGCTGCTGCGCGAAATGCGTGCGCAGGAACAGAGGGGCGAACGCGGTGTGCCAGTCGTTGCAGTGCACGATCTGCGGGGCCCAGTCGAGCGCCGCGCAGGTCATGAGTGCCGCGCGGGTGAAGGCGAGAAACCTCAGGTGCTCATCCGCATCCCCCGTGTACAGCGTGGGGCGCCCGTAGAGCACCGGGCAGTCGATCAGGTAGACGCGTACGCCGGAGCCGGGCAGCGTGAGCGTCCCGACGGAAAAAACGTAACGGTGGGCGCCGACCCCGAGCGCCACGTCCTGCAGCCCCTCGACGCGCTGCGGTACGAACCGTGACCGATCGATGCTGGCGTACCCGGGGATGAACAGGCGGGCATCATGGCCGTCGGCGTGCAGGCACTCGGCGAGGGCGCCGGCGACGTCCGCCAGGCCGCCGGTCTTACAGAGCGGGGTCGCTTCCGAGGCGAGGATTGCAACCCGCAGGCTCATGGCGAGCCGCTCCGGATTATCATGGGGACGATGCGCCGCTTCCTCATTGCTGTGGTCCTCACGCTGCTGCTCGCGATATCGATCGGGATCGGGGTGGTGGTAGCCCGCTGGCCGTGGCTCTAAGTCCGAGTGTACCGGAAGGGTGAGGCATTCCGCGGCCGGTAGGCCTGGGACGGACGCGCTGCCGTGCGCTGTCAAGCCGCCGTAACCTGCATATCTAATTGAAAATAAAAGAATTTATGGGCCGCCCTGCCGTCCGCGGGACGCCTCCCTGTTAGACTAGCGGCCTTCTCCAGCACAGTGAGCGGCGCGCTCCGGCCGGACCGGTGTGCGGTTCGCGCCCGACGCCCGGAACGCATCCACCATGTCGGCTTCCCCCTACGAACAGCTCGAAGAGGAATTCAAGCGGTTGCACGCGTTGCGCGGCGCGCTGTCGCTGCTGCGCTGGGACGCCGCGGTGATGATGCCGCGCGGCAGCGCGGACGTGCGCGGCGAGCAGCTCGCCGCGCTCGAGACCGAGCATCATGCGCTGCTCACCGCCCCGCGCATCAGCCGGCTGCTCGATCGGGCGCAGGCCAATACCCAGGGGCTCGAGGACTGGCAGATCGCCAATCTGCGCGAGATGCGCCGCGAGCGCGATCACGCCATTGCCACCCCCGTGTCGCTGATCTCGCGCCTCACCAAAGCCGTTTCGCAGGCCGAGGTCTGCTGGCAGGATGCCCGTGCGAAAGGCCGGTTCGATCTGTTCGCCCCGCACCTGGAGGACGTCGTGCACCTGGTGCGCGACAAGGCTGCGCTGCTCGGCCAGGCGCTGAACCTCGCCCCCTATGACGCGCTGGTCGATGAGTTCAGTCCGGGCATCACGACCGCGGACATCGACGCGATGTTCAAGGCGCTCTCACGTCGGCTGCCAGCGCTGATCCGCGAGGTGATCGGCGCTCAGGAGAGCCGCCCGCCACGCCCCATCGAGGGCCGCTTCCCGCACGCCAAGCAGCGTGCCCTCATCATCGAGGTGATGAAACAGATCGGCTTCTCCTTCGATCGTGGTCGCCTCGATGAGAGCGAGCATCCGTTCACCGAGGGGGTACCGGGCGACATCCGTGTCACCACGCGCCTGGACGTTGCCGACCCTTTCACCGGACTGCTCGGAGCGATGCACGAGAC
This sequence comes from Pseudomonadota bacterium, assembly GCA_028067895.1. Taxonomy (GTDB): domain Bacteria; phylum Pseudomonadota; class Gammaproteobacteria; order Steroidobacterales; family Steroidobacteraceae; genus 13-2-20CM-66-19. The sequence continues at coordinate 1,806 of JAPTUI010000564.1, forward strand.
CGGGCACGCCATGTACGACCTCGGACTGCCCCAGGACTGGCGCGACCAGCCGGTCGGCCGTGACCGCGGCATGGCGCTCGAGGAGAGCCAGTCGCTGCTGATGGAAATGATCGTCTGCCGCAGTCGCCCGTTCGTGCGTTACGTGCAGCCGCTCATTGCCAAGCACTTCGGCCTCGACGGTGCGGAGTGGGAAGTGGAGAACGTGTACGCGCACCTGACTCGCGTGCGCCGCGGATTGATCCGCGTCGATGCCGATGAGCTGACGTATCCTCTGCACGTGCTGCTGCGCTACGAGCTGGAGAAGCGGCTGCTCTCCGGCGAACTCGCGGTGCGCGATCTGCCCGAAGCGTGGAACGAAGGGATGCAGCAGCGCTTGGGGATCCGGCCGGGCAATGACACCGAGGGATGTCTTCAGGATGTGCACTGGGCGGTCGGCTCGTTCGGATATTTCCCCTCCTATGCGCTCGGTGCCATGATCGCCGCGCAGTTGTACGAGAGCCTGCGCAACGACGTGCCGACGCTCGATGAGCAGCTCTCCCGCGGCGAGTTCGGCGGACTGTTCGAGTGGCTGGGCGCCCACGTGTACGGACTCGGGGCGAAGGTGCCGGTGCAGGATCTGCTGCGCGGGGCCACCCGCAAACCGCTCTCGGCCTCTGCCTACATCCGCTACGTCGAGGGGAAGTATCTGGCGCCGGCCGCGAGCGAGGCGGCATAGATGGGCGCACCGGTGCACATGTCGCGGACGTTGACGCGTCTGCAGGCGAAGCTGCGCGGACAGGTCGGCAAGGCCATCGAGGACTTCGCCATGATCGGCCCGGGCGACCGGGTGATGGTGTGCCTTTCCGGCGGCAAGGACTCCTACACCCTGCTCGATCTGCTGTTGTCGTTGCAACGAAGTGCGCCGGTCGAGTTCTCCCTGCTCGCCGTCAACCTCGACCAGAAGCAGCCAGGCTTCCCGGCACACGTGCTGCCGGAGTACCTGGCCGGCCTCGGGGTGCCGTTTCACATCATCGAGCAGGACACCTACCGCGTGGTCAAGCGCGTGGTGCCCGAAGGGCGCACCATGTGCGGACTGTGCTCTCGCCTGCGCCGCGGGGCGCTGTACCGCTTCGCCGCCGAGCACGGCATCACCAAGATCGCCCTCGGTCATCACCGCGACGACATCGTCGAGACGCTGTTTCTGAACCTGTTCTTTGGCGGGCGGCTGAAGGCGATGGCCCCGAAGCTGCTCTCCGAGGACGCCCGCCAGGTGGTGATCCGCCCGCTCGCCTACGTCGCGGAGCGCGACATCGAGCGTTATGCGCGCGGCCGGTGCTTCCCGATCATTCCCTGCAAGCTGTGCGGATCGCAGGACAATCTGCAGCGCGTGGCCGTCAAGCGCATGCTCAGTGAGTGGGAGCGCGCCTACCCGGGACGCACCGAGAGCATCTTCTCCGCGCTGCGCAACCTCGATCCGGCCTCCCTCGCCGACCCGCACCACTTCGATTTCGCCGCGCTCGAGGCGCAACGCATTGCGCCGATGAGCGCCGCGGAGGAGCTCGAGCTCGCGGCCGTCGGCGAGCTCGACTGAGCGGCGCGCGCTGCCCCATGGAGGCCGCAATTGCCCCGCCGCTCGCCAACGCCTACTGGGTCTATCCGGGGTTGCTGCTCGCCGGGGAGCATCCGCTCGCGCAGGGCGCGCAGGCTGCGCGCGAGCGTCTGGCGCGGCTGCGCGATGCGGGGATCCGTACCATTGTCGATCTGACCGCGCCGGAGGAGATCGACGGGTACGACGATGCGCTGCCGCTGGCGGTGGAGTATCACAGGAAGCCGATTCCCGACCACGGCGTGCCGGCGCGGCGCGAACACATGGACGAGATCCTCGAGTGTCTGCACGAATCGCTCGAGGCCGGCAGGCCCTGCTACGTGCACTGCCGGGCAGGAATCGGCCGCAGCGCCACCGTGATCGGCTGTCTGCTTATCGAGCGCGGCCTCACCGGGGAGCAGGCACTGGCAGAACTTCAGCGTCTCTGGGAGCAGTCGGCGCGCTCGGCGGACTGGCCGCGCATCCCGGAAACCCCGGCGCAGCGCGAATACGTGCGCACCTGGCAGGCACGCCCCATGCCCCGACGGGAGACGGCGGCGCAGGAGGAGGATCCGCTGTTCGATGCTGCGGCGCTCGCGGCCGCCCGTGCATTGCGTGAGCGCTTCCTCGGGGCCCTGCTCGGACTCGCGATCGGCGATGCGGTCGGCGCGGCCACGCAGTTCCGCCGGCCCGGCACGTTCTCGCCCGTGGCCGACATGCTCGGCGGCGGACCGTTTGCACTGCCGCGCGGGGCCTGGAGCGACGATACCGCCATGGCGCTGTGTCTGGCGCAGAGCCTGCTCGAGTGCGAGGGGTTCGACCCAGCCGACCAGGTCGAGCGCTATCGGCGCTGGCAGCGCGCCGGACACCTCTCCGCGACCGGCCAGTGCCTGGGCATCACCGCGAGCACTGCGCGCGCGCTCGCGGTGGCCGGGTGGCGCCAGCAGCCGTTTTCCGGCTCGCATGATCCGGCCCAGCTCGATCCTGAACCGCTCTCGCGGGTCGTCGCGCCCGTGTTGTTCGCGTTCGCGGTGCCGGCGGAGGCCGAACGGCTGGCCCGCGAATCGGCCCGCACCACCTGCCAGGCCAACACCGTGCTCAACGCCTGCGCCGATCTGGCGCGCGCGCTGCTCGCGGCGCTGCACGGGGAGCCGAAGGCGCGGATTCTCGCCGAGCAGCGCGCGGCCGCGGCGGGCAGCGCCGGCAAGGGCGTCACGCGGGCGCTCGCCGGGGCGTTCGAGGCGTTGGCTGCGACCAGCAATTTCCGCACTGCCGTG
>JAPTUI010000599.1 GCA_028067895.1 Pseudomonadota bacterium
ATGCTCGGAATCCGTCGCCCGCACTCGGTCGATTCGATCCCCCTGCCACAAGCGCGAGAGCATTGCGATGGTGCGTAACTCCGCTTCTTCCGAGAGCGCATGGCCGCCGATGAATTGGCCACCTTCATCCGTGAAGATCCCCTGCGCGTACTGCCCGTCCGCAAGCGACTTGACCAAGCCCTCGGCGGTGGGCTCCGAGCACACGATCCACGGCTTGCGTGGCTTGGGTTCGGCGGCGATCTCCCGCAGCGCCTCAGCGTATTCGTCGCCGCTGCCGGCGGCCTTGCGAGCGTTCGCGCGATCCAATTTTCCGGCCTCCTTCGCCCGTTCCCACTCGGCTAGTTCGGCCTCGTACGATGCATGCATTTTTCGGACGTGCTCGTCCACCGGAGCAAGCGCCACCTTATCGGCAGCCGTTTTTCGGTCGCCGCTCCCCGCGACCGTCAGGACAAAGAGCGCCAGCGGCCGCGCGCCACCAAGCGTCTGGACGTTCGCCTGCTTCTGTGCCACGAGCCCGGCCGTAGCGAGCACGCACCCTGCCGCCAGCGCCTCGGGCACCTGTACGAGCTCGGCGAGCGCCCGAGCTGCTGGGGCCAGAACCGGCCCGAGCGCATCGACCGGGTACGGCTCCGGTGGCGGAATCGGCCTCATCAAGGGGGTGGCTCCGGCGGCGACAGTGCGACTTGTGCGACATTTCGTCGCCTCGTCGCCCTGCCGCCGCTCCCGCGGCCCGTCGACGAGCTCGCGCACGTCGGTCCAATGCTTTTCGGCGCAGGAACTGTGCTGGCATTTGAACCCGAGGCGCCCGTCCGGAGTCTGGAACACAGCGGCCTCACCCGGTCCGTGCTCGGGATTGAACGGGCAGCGGCGTAACTTCCAACGCAGTGCCCCATCGTGCAGCGCCGGCTCGCCCACTACCTCGAGGCCGCCGCGCGCCAGGAAGGCCGACACGTCCGCGTCGCTCCATGCGTGTGTGCCAGATTGAGCCGAGCCATTCGCTCGCGGCCTCTCCGCCGGCTTGGCCTCGTCGGCGAGCGCCTCGAGCAGTTCCCGCGGAACCGGGTGCAGCTCGGCCGGAACCAGCCCCAGGCGCGAGAGCCGCCACGGTGCGAGCGGGAGGTTGTCTCCCTTGTTCGCGACGGACCCATATAACTTCACGATCCGCGCCGCGTTGAACACGGAGCGGTCTACCTTCACCGCCGCATTATCGAACCGTGCGGCCAGCGCCTCGAGGCAGCCTTTCACCAGGTCGCGGCTCGCATCGTCGTTCGGCAAGTCGATGCGATAGAGAAGGTGCAACCCATTGCCCGACTCGGCCGCGATTGGCTTGGTCCAGCCCCGCTCCTGCAGCTCGGCATAGATCGCGCGGGCGGTGGCCTTCGCGGTCTCGAGCTGCTCATCGGTGGCGCTGGTGTCCTTCGGGCGCGCGGGATCCAAGTCGATCAGCAGCCAGCGCCGGCCGGTGACATTGACGTCCGTCGCCGTGGCCGCGGCGAAGTCCTCGACTCGATTCGCATAACGCGCGAGCAATTGCGGGTCGAGCGGGTTGAGGTTGACGTACACGGCCGCGCCGTCCTGATTCAACGTGACGGCCGCGTCCACGAGCGCGGCGCGGTGCTCACCGTCGAAATACCCGGCAGCGGTGCGCTTGCGGCCACGTTGAAAGAGCGCTCGCAATTCAACTATTGAGTCCGGCGCGTGCAGGACGGCAAGCGCACGCGCGATCTCTGCGCGGTCTGTGTTTGGGACGCTCATAGCGGGAGGGCCTCTTGCCGCCCGTCAATCGGGGTCTTGTCCCACGCGGGAAGTTCTCCGATGTTTACACCCGCCACGAGCAGATCAGCGTGAGGCAGCCATTTGGATAGAGGTGCCAAGCAGCGCGGACACCGCCAACCGATGCCGCCGTTGCCAGCGCAGCGGCGCAACTCGCCCTCGGCGCCGCACTGGCAGCGTGGCGCTCTTGCGACGGAATTAGTCACGCCGCGCCTCCTTGCCTCGAGCTGGCGCTCGGTTCGGCGCCGGGACGTAACCGGGCACGTCGGCCGCTCGTTTCTCGAGCCAGCGGGTATAGCGCGCCCCGAAAATCACAATCTCACGCCCAACGCGGGCGATCGCCCCCTCTTTCAGAAGGGCGTCGCGGTGCGATCGGACAATGTAGCGAGCACGAGAGGTCGTCCCGGGGAAGACTGACGCAGGCCAGCCCTCCAAATCCCATGAATGGGGAACGTCGGGGGCGGAATTGGATTTTATCGACATCTGCGTTGCTCCTCCAACAACCGTTGGGTCGCACGCAGTTTTGTTTATTTGCGCGTCACAACATAGGTGACAAAATCAAGCAATTTTTGGGGTTATTTTGTCTCCTGCGGTCGCATGCGGTTCCGTGCTCTGCCTCGCCGTTTCTTTAAAGTGTCGGTCGTAAGTGTCGGCAGGCCACGTTGCCCGCTAAGGGCGGAGAGAACGTCGTCGAAATCAAGGCGGCTCATGCCGGCCGTCTTGCACACGTCACGCAGCCGCGAGGTCAGCGCCGCAGATGTCGCCGGTGGCCGGCCACGGCCGGGTCGATGGACCCGTTCCCACTGCCGAATCCCGTCAGCGGCCTGCCATGCAATCAGGTACAAGTCGAGCGCCACGCTTGTGCCCCCGAGCGGCTGTCCCGGTCCGGTGATCCCCAGGGCTCGATTGCGCTCGATGGCATTCTTGATATCGCGCTCAACGTCGAGCCGCAGCAGAGCTGCAGCCGCAGCGTCGAGCTGCTTGTCGAGTTTCTCGGCAATACGTGACACCGACCGGACCCGGTCATAATACGGGCCGACTTCAGGAGCGAGCGCCTGCCATTTCTCAATCTCACCGAGTAACCGCGCGCTGAGCGCCCGCCGGTCGACCTTGAGCCTGGATCGAGGCAACGCGTCGTCGACGATATCTGCCAACGATGGCGCTTTTTTTGTCTTACGCATCGGTCGGGCCTACTTGGTCCGGCCGAGCCGTTCGTTCAGTGCATCCGCCCCGGTCGGCTTCGCGCCCGGCACGAGATGCGCATATCTCTTGCTGGTCGCCACGTTCCTGTGGCCGAGCTGGTGCGCCACTTCGGCGAGCGTTGCGCCGCCTTGAATAAGGAATGACGCGCTCGCGTGCCTCAAATCGTGCCAGCGCACATCGGGCACGCCCGCCGCGGCGCGGACCCGCTCCCATCGATCGATCAGCGTGTAGGCCGGCAGCGGCTTGCCGTCCGCACCCGCGAAGACGTAGGCACCTGGAAGTGGATGGACCTTGCCGGAGCGCAGCGGCTCGAGCGCCGCGAGTACCGCCGGCGGCATGTGCGCCCGTCTCGACGTGTCAGTCTTTGATACCCGAATGGCAACCGTGCTGCTGCTTTCGTCGATGTCGCCCCACCGCACGCGGAGCTGCTCACTCTGCCGGCAGCCGACACCGAGCGCGAAGACGACGGCGGCATGCATCAAGTCGGAGTCCGCCTGCGCGGCCTCGAGCACGCGGCCGAGCTCTTCATCGGTAAGGAATCGCTCGCGAGCCTTCGGCTCGGTCAGCATGAGGCGCGGCGGCCATACCAGATTGGGGGGCAGCAGGCCGGTCGAGCGCCCGAAGTTCAGCATCGCGCGGGCGGCAGCGAGGTAGCGATTGACCGTGCCCGCCTCATAGTCCTTTGAGAGCGCGTCACGCGCGGCGCGGAGTAGGACCGGGCTCGGAAATTCGAGCGCCTTGGTCGACCCGTACAGGTTCACCCACCAGGCGATTTGCCGCTCGCGCTCGCCGTAGGTTGCGAGAGCCTTGGTCTCCGGATCGGCGAGGTATTCATCGGAGAGCTGCCGGACCGAGAGATTGCCGACATCCTTGCGCACCCCGCCGCGCACGCGCTGCTCGCGGAGCGTCTTCTCGAGGTCGGCGGCCCACTGCTCGGCGGCCTTCTTCGCGCCCTTGCGTGCGTCTGGAAAGTCCCGCTCGTGGAACGTCCGGCTTGAGGGCTGGAATGGGCGGATGCGCACCTGCGCGACATAGCTGCGCGAGCCGTCGCTGTTCTTGCGTTCGTTGACTGCGGCCATGTCAGCAGCCCTCCACGATCGCGCGAAGGAGCGGAATGAGCCGTGCCGCGCGCCGCCCTCGGTGCGATAGCGGCGTGTAGTTCATCCGATCCGCATTGAGCCGAAGCAGGAGCATGAGCGCCCGGACGGATCGCCGGGACTTGATAGACTTGCTGGTAGCCATTGCAGCACCTCATATGCTGGTGATGGTCAGGCCTCGGTTGGTGTTACCAGCACCCTCCGAGGCCGCCTTTATGTGCGCTGTGAGTCACGCACAAACGCAAATATACCCCACTATCAGACCGAAGTGCAAATTTAGTGCAAATTCATGCCTAAGTTTTGACCAGTTCAGCGCTGAGTATAGTCGTAAGTGCCTGTTTTTATTATGTGGGGCGTGACGGAATCGAACCGTCGACCAGCGGATTAAAAGTCCGATGCTCTACCGACTGAGCTAACGCCCCACCGCAGGTGGCGGCATGGGCCCCGGAGCGGGCGCCACGAGGGCCTGCATGATACCCGGATGCTAGCGCCCCTGGTAGCGCGTCGGATCGGCAACGCCGGCGGCCTCGAAACCGGCCCGGCGCAGACGGCAGGAATCGCACCTGCCG
>JAPTUI010000050.1 GCA_028067895.1 Pseudomonadota bacterium
GGCGGTGGGCCGAGAGCATAGCGCGTCGGCGGCGGTACTCACGCTGCCACCGCCGGGCGCGATCTCGACGAGCTTGAGCGCTAGTGTTTCCGTCCTGAGAAAACCCGGTAATAGCCACAGGTCGCCGCCCACATCGGATTACCGGGTTTATTTTACCGCAACAGAGCGGGTGGTGTGGAGCGTGTGGGGGAGGGGCCCAGGGTGCGGAGGAGTGCTGTAGCGGCTGCGATGGGCGGCCGCAGGAGTACAGATAGATGGCAATAATCCCCATGAATGACGGCGCTGGCCTGCGTTCGGCGGGCATCCACTACCCCTCCACCCCCGAGTCCTGGCGGTGGCTATACCGGACCCGTGCAGAGCGCGGCGTGGCCGCAGCATTTATTCGGTGCGGCCGGCGGATCCTCATCGACAGTGATCGGCTGCTGGAACTGATGCGGCAGAGTCAACAAGGCAGCGGGGCGCCCACGTCGGCAGGGATCACCGTGCCGCCGGCTTCCCAGGGGGTGCCGCGGGCGGCGGCCGACGGCGGAGCAGATCACCCGGAAGCAGGCTGGCGCGACCTAGCTATGCGGCCCGCAGCCCGGTGCTGCGTGCCCTCCCTCGACCGTTCGACCCCTGGCCAGCTCGATTGGATCGACGAGGCGCGCTGGCCGCGACGTCCTTGGTGCTCGCGGCACTACCCCGATGGTCCGGAGGGACCGAAGTGCCGCGCCGTGGTCCGCCCGCTGGCGGCGGCGCTCGCCCTGCCCTACATCCAGGCAAACCCACCGCACATGCGCTTCCGGGCGATTTTTGATTGCGACCAGGACGACGGAACCGCGCCGGGCGCGTGGCTTGCCGCCGATTTGCCCGCGCCGTCCTGGATAGCAATCAACCGGGAGAACGTGCATGCGCATGTGGCCTATGACCTCTCGGCCCCCGTGCTCATGAACGGTGTGGGCCTGCACGATGGGCCGGTGCGGCTGCTGGCGGCGACCGAAGGAGCGTACCGCGCGGCGCTGCACGGAGATATATCGTACGCGGGGCCACTGGCAAAAAACCCGTGGCATCCTATGTGGGATACCCGATGGTTTCCCGATCCGTTGGACCCTGCGCGCCCCGTCTCCTACGAACTGCGCAAACTTGCCGAGTTTGTTGATATCCGCCCGCACTGGCCGAAGCGTGGCGCGGATGCCGGGGAAATCGGCCTTGGCCGCAATTGCACGCTGTTCGATCGCCTTCGCGTGTGGTCGTACACAGCGATTCGGCTCTATCGCGGGGCGGGGCGCTGCGCGCCTGGAGCCTACATCGCGTGGTTGAATGAGTGCTACGCACAGGCAACGGCGTACAACGAGTTCCCAAAACCGTTGGGGCAGCCTGAGATGCGCCACGTTGCCCGCTCGGTCGCCCGGTGGGTGTGGCACCACGATCCCGCCGCGCTGGCGGCGTTTCGCGAAAGGCAGGCGTGGAAGGGCAGGCGCAGCGGCGCGGTGCGGCGGGCCGCCAGCGAGAATCAACGGGCACGCGCCAGCATCATGCGGGACGAAGGCGCTTCGATCCGCGACATTGCCGCCGCCTTAGAGGTTGGCAAGTCCACGGTGGCCGACTGGCTGTCCGGCGAACCTAAATCAGGTAACAGCGCCCGCAGGGCGGGGGTTCGGGGGCTACGCCCCCGATTTAGGCGGCAAGAATAAGGGTTCCAACCGCGCGAGGTCGAGCAAGGAAGGCTTACGAAGGGGCTTCCCACTCCGCGCGCAAGCGTGGCCTGGCGAGGCGCAGGAGGCGAAGCGCAGACTCAAGTCTCGGTGGTCTCGGTGCTAAATGTCACGACCAGCGCACCGCGCGCGCGCCGCTGTATGGCCGCCCGCGCCGCCACCACGTCCGGCCAGGTCCTCGCCAGCCGCTCCCCGCGACGTTCTCGGGCGAGGTACTGGATGCCGCGCGGCCCGACGCGGCGTGCCACTACCCCATCGGGCCAGACTTCGAGGATGATCCACTCGCCGGGATCCATGCTCATCACCCGAGGTCCTGGTCTTGCTCATCCTCTGCCTCGTCTTCCTGCTCACCCTGCCGCTTGGCCTCGGACTGGAGGCGGGCACGCTCTGGCGGATCGGGGTCACTGCGGGCCATACGTTCGCGTTCATCGCGCACCGCGGCCTGCAGGTCGGCGTCCTCGACCTTGATGCCCATACGAGTGGCCGCGCGTGCCGCACGCTCTCGAAACTCCGCGCTGCCCTGGATCGAGGCCCGGCCTGACCACTTCGCCGCAGCAATGCGCAGCGCTGCAGCCTCCGCTGTAGCGTCGTGCGCAGTCATCGTGATGGCGCGGCGAGTTGTCGTGAATAGCTCAGTGCCGGCGCGGTCGCGATACCTCCGCACGCGCGCGGTCGCATCCCAGTCATATCTCAGCCCGAGCTCGCGCGCGGCGGTGACCTCCGCGGTCCGATAGCCGCGCATGCACTGTGCGCCACCAAAGCCGTTCCCCTCATTTCCAGCGCGCCGCAGCCGTTGGCGTGCTGCACCCTCTGCTGCCCGCCGGATTTTCCGCAGTGCCATATATTGCCGCTGCGTACCGGTCCCTGCGGCCATCCACTCGGCGCGCAGGCCATTTGTGGCTGTGCGGATGTTGTCCAACGTGTCGGTCGAGATCCGGTGCCGCCGCGCGTACTCGACGAGAGCGGCATGCGCATCGGCAAGCTCCGCCAGTGTCGGTGGTGGCTCGCGGCGCGACTCCCGCCGAACGGCTGATGGGGGTTGCTCCCGATCCTGGTGCGGGCTCGGCGCAGCATGCGGCGGCTCATTGTGCTGCGCCTGCTGCGCGGCGCGCTCGATCTCCAGCACGGCGGCCGGCAGCGCAGCCGTCACGCGCTCGGCAAGGTGGCGATCCTCTGCCCGTCCGCGCGCGACCGCGCGTAGTACACCGTCCTCGCGGACGATCAGCCAGTGTGTCTCGCCTTGGTCGAGGACGTCCACCCGCCCAGCCGACAGAATCGCTCGCCGTGCCTCCGGCGAGAGTCCCATGGCAATCTGTTGCGCGTACTGCGCCGCCTGCCGCTGATCGCGGTCGGTGCGGGCGGCGGCGAGGTCTGTTTCGAGCGCGAGGATTTGCGCATTGAGTCCCTCGACCTCCGGCGAGCGCGCAGCGGCAGCGGCGAGGCGCGCTGAGGCGTCGGCCTCTGCTTTCCAGACCAGCCGTTTTTTGCTCGGTTGTCCGGTTCGGCGCTCATATCCCGCCGCCGCCGGACCGAGGTGCCGCGTCTGCTCGCGGCGGACGCCCTGGGCTTCAAGCGTCCGATGATCCACGCGGGCCGTCTGCCCGACACGCGCCAGGGCGGCGTTGCACATTGCAGCCCAGCGCTCACGGATCATAGCCAGGTCGGCTTTTCGATTACGCCCAGCCCGCTCCTGTTCACATTTTTCCCCAAGGACGAGCGCGCCAGATTCAAGCCGCCGCACAGTCCTGGTGGACATCATCAGGTGCGCATGGTGGTTTCGCTCGTCGCCCTGGCGACTCGGGGCGTGGATGCACACATCCACCGCACAGCCCCGCATTGCGGCCAGGTAGCGGCCGAAGCCGACGGCGAGGGCGTGACGCTGTTCGGCGGTGAGCTCTGAGGGGAGGGCGATCTCGATCTCGCGCGCGACGCACGCATCCTTACGCCGCTCGGCCCTCTCTGCCAGGTTCCAGAGCGCCGCCCGGTCAGGACCGGGCTGGCCGTCAGGCACGACGATCTCCGTGTGCTCTACGCCGCCCTTTCTTGTGTAGTCATGTTGTTGCCTTGTTCGTTCGTCCTCGATGCACTCGCCGGCGCGGTATGCAGCCGCTGCGGTGGCAGACCGGCCTGCCGACCTCGAAACCGCCTTTGCGGCCAGGTGATAGATCGCCATCTGCTGCTACTGTGCTGGCAGTTCAGGCAGACCAAACAGCGCCCGGTCATCAGGGCGCGTGAGTCTCGCGCTCAGTAGCGTCATCAGCGCCTCCCGCGACCACCTAGCCTCGCCGTGCTCTACGGCTGCGAGCACCACAGCGCCCGTGAGGATTTTGCGTCGTGTGTCATCTGCCCGCTGGCCCTTCAGTACTCGGGCAAGCTGACGGGCCTCCATTTGCTCGCGTTGGGCCCGCAACTGCTGCAGTCGTTTCTCGGTGGCTGCTATCCGATCATCGATGGCGGACATGGTTTGGCTCCTCATCTGTACCCATGTCCTTTCTCCGCGCGGAGGGCCCGTAACGGAGGGAACCCGAAGGGCGCACTTAGGAGTCTTCGGCGCTTCGCGCCTCGAACTCTCGTGCGCCAGGGGTCACGGCCCCCTGGACCTCGAGACGAAGAGCCGGTGGCTGCGGCCCTCCCGCGCACAGCGCAGCTCGGGCCTCGGCGCCGGTCAGAATTGCGGCGAGCCGCACAGCGATGTTGCGGCTCAGGTAAGCCTGCGCCGCTGACTGCTTGGCACGCCTCCAGCGCTCCGCTCGGACAAGTCCTCGCTCCCCAACCGGCCGTTCAGATAGCGGCGGGCGGTCGGCACGCACAGCGTGCGGCAGCAGTGGTGCCATTACCGTAGATTCAGTATGTCGCTGCGCTGATCTCCGCGTGTTCGAGCGCCTCGATCTGCGCCTGTGCGTGGTCAAGAACATGGGGCCAGCCATGCACATGA
>JAPTUI010000277.1 GCA_028067895.1 Pseudomonadota bacterium
CAAGCGGGCCGCCGCCGGGTAATCATCCGGGCATCTCGCCGCTGTCACGTGGGGGATTTTGACCTGGCCACGGGTGGGGGAATTTGAGGTGGCCGCCAGGGTTTTGGGCAACCGGTCGTAAGTATGGGTCATTTTTGGCTTCCGGAATCTCGATTGGCTCATAGAATAGCTATCTTGCAGGCCTTTCCGGATACTGCTCCGCTCAAAGGCGGTTGGCGACAACTTTGCGCCTTCACAGATGTCTGTCGCTCTATTAAGCAGCTCAACCTGGTGGCTAGCTGGCTGCGTGGGCCGGTGAAACGAACGCGTCTATCTTCCGGCGCACGAATTCCCCGAATTCCTTTGTGACCTGGAAATAGGAGTTACCCATTTGGATTGCGCCCTTGATGTGATCTTTACCGGCCTTGGTCACTGAAGTGCCGGGATGCAACGCCTTGAATTCCTCGACTGTTGCATCGACTCCGATGGGTGCACGGAACCACTGCTCCCCGTAATGCAACGACAGATTGTTGCCGTAGACGTAGAACGGCCAGCGCCTGTGATCGGGATTCAACTCCTTTTCCTTCTCAGTTCGCTCATAGGGTTCGCTCGCGCAAGCGTGGTAGGAGAGAAAGCACTGCCCTCCGACGGCCACTTCCAGGAGACAGTCTCCAATAACGATTGCCTTGTCGGGCGACTTAGCGAAATCGAGCTTACCGTGAGGCTCTGAGCGAGGCTCCTCGTCCTTCGGCAGAATGGGACGATCCTTGTCGCCCGAGACCTTAATGAAGTACCGGGCATTCCCCGCAAGCCGAATGTTCCTGTTGCCGGCCGCGGGGGTGGCGTACCGATTGAGGATATTACCGAGCCCAACGTCCGTATCTTCTTCTGGCGAACCGTTTTGCCGTCGCCAAACCTCTGCAGCCAGGCACAGCCGGTCAATCTGATGTTCGGCCAAGTGCACATAGGAGAGATCGCGCCGGGCGACCGCGATCAGTTGCTCCAGCTGCTCCGAATCATCCAATAGCAAGCCGGTTTCGTGGTTACGACCGAGGCCGGCCGCGGTCAAATTGGCCGAAGTAACGAGCCCAGCGATTGGCCGGCCGCCCTTGCCGAATATATAAATCTTAGAATGCAGGAACTCATTCAGGTGAATGACCGGCCACCTGCCCGTTTCGGCACGAACTAGTTGTCCGAAGCTGCGCAGGGAAAAGGGCTTCTTGAGCTGATCCTGCCCACGCTTGGCGCACGAAGAAATCAGTTCAAACTCAACGCGGCTGATTTCGAGACCCTCGAACAGGACGGTGAAGTCCTCAAACAGAAAGGGCACCGCAAGCAAGCAACTATCGCATATGGTCAGCAGCTGACGAATGAGCGTGAAATGATCGGTGAACTGCAGGCTCTGCACCATCTTGTCGACTAGGAGAGTCGTGCCAGCGGCAACCCCGTTCGTAACTACGACGTAACTCATAGCGATACCGACCGCATTCCTCAACTGCCCAAATCATTCAAGGGGCACATGCGATGACTTGACGGCTGGTCGCTTCGAAAATCCAGCCGCGCCGAAAGATTCCGCCAGGAAAGCGCGAGGCAAGAAATTGCGACGCTTCGTGCATCTGATCGCTGAAGGGCATCCCCCAGCGGGCATAGGCTAGTAACTCGGCCGGCATACCCCAACCGTTGGTGTAATGGTCAATCTTGGCCTGGATGCGCCCCAAGTCGACCCCCGCTGGCGCAACTCGTCCCGGCTCAAACTTCACCTTAAAGCCAGAGACCTCGCGCATCAAGGGGCCAGACGTGATCGAACGGAAATATCTCATTTCTGCGGATTCGAGCCCCTCTGGAAGTTCCGCAAAAAGCGGCCCCTCTACACCCCAGGGCATTTTCCGCAGCGCGTCGGCTATCAACTGGAGTGCGCCTCGCCGCTGGGCCTGGTTAGCTTTTGCATCAAAGGCGACGTTGATCTGCGCCGCCCGGTGACGCTCCACCACATCGTGTGGTATCTCTCGGAGGGCTTCTTCCCAGAATTCTGGGCCTCGCTGCAGATATTTCATGCGTTGTAACTCGCCCTGAACATCGAGCTGTACAAGCTCGAAGCCGACTTGTCCACGCCGTTCAAGCTCGCACAGGATGTCGGGCGGGTCCGGTTGAGTGATGCTTCCGGGGCGTACGGCGAGCCCAGCCGCCTCCGCGAAGCACTCGAAGATTCCACGCTCCTCGCGTGCCTTCGCAGTTGCGTTGCCATTCATGATCTCGGGACACCGGCGTGAACTTGAAGTCTGGTCATTGGGCGCAATCTCTTCGTCGGCATGGCGCTGTCACTGCGCCATCACAGAAAACCACGGCTCCTGCTGAAGCGCTCGACGCATTGGTGTCTGTACAAACTCCGGGGCTCGCCATACGTACTCTGCAGCCTTCACCTTACCTTCTGGCGGCAGCGTCTTCACATAGGAAAGCGCGGCCACGGTGGAGAAGGGCAATTTTGTCTGTGCGGCGAAATTGCTCTTCAGAGCAGTCCAGATGACTACATTGATGCCCTTGCTCCTCGCCCAAACGATCATGGGGCCTTCCGCCGCGTCATTTCGTGCGACTCCGCCTGCAGGAAGCGGCGCCTCAGGCACGTCCAGTCGGCCGATATTCGCTAACGTCGTTTCTTCGCGGGACCGCAGATCGCAGATCGCGTCTTCCACCTGAAGTCGCCTACTAAGGCACCAGGCCACCGTGGTTGGACTGCCGTGTTCATGATCGATTACGAGAGTAAGTGCCCCGAGCCGCTTTTTCGAGATGCGTGAAAATTCGAGCTGCACTTGGGGTCCGTCAAATTTCCATTCATCGTGAAAATTGTCGAACTCAGGTCCACCTTCCCATAGGAGCGACCCCCAGCCAAGAATCGCAATTCTCATGGTCCGCGTCTGATCCACTGGCTTGACGATGTCGCGCGCAGATGTGAAAGCGGGTGCCACCACCGCTCTTGAGCTCCAAATACACGAGTAAACGCCATATTGTTCAACCTGTGCTTACGGCGCCGGCTTCGCTGCTGCTCGGATCTTACGCCTGTGCTCTCACACCGAGCCGCCGCCCGCTCGACGGATTCGACCCGCTCGACGCACGCAGCCGGTAGAGATAATCCGCCCACGCTTGCATCATTTTGCGCCGCTCCGGCAGATGCTTGGCATAGTTGTACGCCGCCCGGATCTCATTCGGCTCCTGATGCGCCAGCTGCCGCTCGATCGCATCCGGATGCCAGCCCTGCTCGTTGAGCAGCGTCGATGCCATGCTCCGGAACCCGTGCCCGGTCATCTGGTCGCTCGAGTATCCGAGCCTGCGGAGCGCGGCGTTGACCGTGTTGTTGCTCATCGGTCGATCGCGGCTTCGCTCTCCGGGGAAGACGAACCGCTTATCGCCGGTCAGCGGGCGGAGCTCCCGGAGAATCTCGACCGCCTGGCTGGAGAGCGGTACGAAGTGCGGGGTCCGCATCTTCATGCGCGTCGCCGGAATCCGCCACTCTCCCTCCTCGAGGTTGAACTCGTCCCATTCGGCCATCCGCAGCTCTCCGGGCCGCACGAACACGAGAGGCGCCAGCCGCAGCGCACACCGGACGACAAGCGAGCCGTCGTAGCCATCAATCGCACGCAGCAGCGCACCGACGGCCTTCGGCTCCACGATGCTGGCGTGGTGTCGCTCGACGACGGGCGCGAGCGCGCCGAGCAGATCACGGGTGATGTCGCGCTCTGCACGGCCGGTCGCGACGGCGTAGCGGAACACACGGCCGCAATTCTGAAGTGCGCGGTGTGCGGTCTCGTTCGCCCCGCGCTGCTCGATCCGCTGCACTACGCCGAGCAGTTCAAGCGGCTTGATGTCGGGAATGGGCTTCGCGCCGAGCCAGGGGAAGATATTGAGCTCGAGCCGCCGGATGATCTTGTCGCCGTGCCCCGGCGCCCATGCCGGCGAATGCTTGGCGAACCACTCGCGTGCCACGGTCTCAAACGTGTCGCCCGGCGGAGGTGCCTCGGACGTCGCGCCCTTGCTCTTGCGCTCCTCGGCCGGATCGATACCATCCTTGAGCTTGCGGCGCACATCATCGAGGTGCTCACGCGCTTCCTTGAGGCTGACGTCGGGATAGACGCCGAGCGACAGACGCTTCTCCTTGCCATTGAAGCGATATTTGAAGCGCCACCAGCGACCGCCTGAAGGCGAGACCTCGAGGTACAGGCCGCGGCCATCGAAGAGCCGATAAGGCTTCTCGCGCGGCTTCGCGTTGACGATCGCGACGTGAGTGATCGGCATGAATTCCGCTCCTCCGACGCCCTGGAAGGCGGATTTTCGGAACCGCCGAGCAGTTGCCCCCAGAGCCTCAAAATCGCCGAGTTGCCCCCGCAGGTTGCCCCCAGGCCCTGTGCGCTGTCAAGACCTGGGTCGTGAGGCACTTACGGCCAATTTCTGGAGAATTTCTGCTGAAAATCAGCGAGTTAAGGGAAACCCAGCGGAGTGGGTCGTAGGCCAGCGAAGCGGGGAAAAGGAGGCGGATATGGCCAGGGGCGGAATCGAACCACCGACACGCGGATTTTCAGTCCGCTGCTCTACCAACTGAGCTACCTGGCCGCCGTAGAGGGGCGCGTATTAGACCGGCCCGGGAAGAACCC
>JAPTUI010000045.1 GCA_028067895.1 Pseudomonadota bacterium
CTGGCAGGCGAGCCCGGCGCTCACGGAGCTGGAGGATCTGACCACCGACTGGCTGCGCCAGATGATGGGCCTCTCGGCGCAGTGGCATGGCGTGATCCAGGACACGGCCTCGACGGCGACCCTGGTGGCGCTGCTGTGCGCCCGCGAGCGCGCCACGAACTTCGCCGCGGCGCGCGGGGGACTGCAGGGCTGTGCCGAGCCCCTCACGGTGTACATGTCGAGCCAGAGTCACAGTTCCGTCGAGAAGGCGGCCCTGCTGGCCGGGTTCGGGCGGGAAAACCTGCGCGTGATCCCGGTCGATGACGCCTTTGGCCTGCAACCGCAGGCGTTGCGTGCGGCCATCGAGGCCGACGTGAAGCACGGACTGCGGCCTTGTGCGATCGTCGCCACGGTGGGCTCGACGGCCGTCACCGCCATCGACCCGCTCGCGCCGATCGCCGAGGTCGCACGCGCCCACGGTCTGTGGCTGCACGTCGATGCGGCCCTGGCGGGCGCCGCCATGATCCTGCCGGAGTGCCGGGCGCTGTGGCAGGGCGTCGAGGATGCCGACTCCCTCGTGGTAAATGCGCACAAGTGGCTCGGCGCCTCGTTCGATTGTTCGCTCTACTACGTGCGCGATCCACAGCACCTGATCCGGGTGATGTCCACGAGCCCGAGCTATCTGCGCACGGCTGCGGACGAGACGGCACGCAACCTGCGCGATTGGGGGATTCCGCTCGGGCGGCGCTTCCGCGCCCTGAAGCTGTGGTTTCTGATCCGCGAGCAGGGTGTGAGCGGGCTGCAGACCCGACTGCGGCGCGATCTGGCGCACGCGCGCTGGCTCGCCGAGCGTATCGATGCCAGCGCGCAGTGGCGGCGGTTGGCGCCGGTGCCGCTGCAGACCGTGTGCGTGCGGCACGAGCCGCCGGGACTCGATGGCGATGCGCTCGATCGGCACACGCTCGCGTGGGCTCGGCGCATCAACGAATCGGGTCAGGCGTATCTCACCCCCGCGATGCTCGAGGGACGCTGGATGGTGCGAGTGTCGTTCGGCGTCGAGACGACCGAACACCGGCACGTCGAGGCGCTTTGGGCGCTGATGCAGTCGGCCGCGGCGGCCGACTGAACGCCGCCGGGGTCTGCCCCCGGTGCGCTAGGCATTGAGGTCGGGGATGAGCTCGCTTTCCAGGCGGGTAATCTGGTCTTTCAGCGCCAGTTTGCGCTTCTTCAGCCGCTTCAGCTGCAGCTCATCGACGTGCAGGTCGAGCGACAACCGACAGATCACCTCGTCGAGGTCGCGATGCTCGATGCGCAGCTGCCGCAATTTCTCCATATTGCGGAACAGCTCGCGATCGATGTTGTCTTCGTTGTCGGTCATGGCGCTCGGTTCCCGCCGCAGCGGCGGCGGGAACGGTCACAGGCGCCCCCGCCGTGCCGTGCCTCGCTGCGTCACCCTATCATAGCGCGCGCCGCCGCAGGCGGCGCTAGCCGCGCCGATGCGGCTTGCCGCGTCCGCGACGATCGCCACCACCACCACCACCCGAACGCGGCCGACGTCCCGAGTGAGGGCCACCGCGTCGCGGACCGCGCCGGTGCTCAGGCGATGCCTCGGGCAGTTCCAGATCGGTGGCGAGCATCGCGGTTTCGATCGGCGCCGAGGGAATCTTGTGACCGATGTAGTGCTCGATGTCCGGCAGTCCGACCGCGTACTCCTCGCAGGCGAAGCTGATGGCATCACCATCGGCCCCGGCTCGGGCCGTGCGGCCGATGCGGTGCACGTAATCGGCCGCATCCTGCGGCAGATCGAAGTTGAAGACGTGGCTGACGTCCGGAATGTGCAGGCCGCGCGAGGCGACGTCGGTGGCGATCAGCACAGCGAGTTCGCCATCATGGAAGTCGCGCAGGAAGCGCAGCCGCTTCGCTTGCGGCACGTCGCCGGAGAGCGCCTGGGCTTGAATGCCGTTGGCATGCAGCACCGCCTCGAGTCGCTCCGCCATGCGCTTGGTATTGACGAAGATCATGGTTCGGTGTGCCTCGCTCTGGCGCAGCAGGCCGATCAGCAGCGGGATCTTCTCCTCCATGGAGGGGTAGTACATGATCTGGCGGATCCGGTCGACCGTCTTTTTGTCCGGCTCGATCCGCACCAGCTCGGGGTTGTTCATGTGCTCATAGGCGAGCTCGAGCACCCGGTAGGAGAGGGTCGCGGAGAACAGCATCGACTGGCGCCGCTCCGGCGGCGGCAGTCGGCGCAGCAGGTAGCGGATGTCGGCGATGAAGCCGAGGTCGAACATGCGGTCGGCCTCATCGAGCACCACGGCCTGCGCGTGCTTCAGGTCGAACACATGCTGCTTGTAATAGTCGATCAGCCGCCCGGGCGTGCCGATCAGCACGTCGATGCCTTCCTCGAGCGTGCGGCGCTGCTTCTCGTAGTCGATGCCGCCGTAGACCACGGCATGTTTCAATCCGGTGTGCCGACCGAGCGTCTCCGCGTCGTGATGGATCTGCACCGCGAGTTCACGCGTCGGGGCGACGATCAGTGCGCGGACCGAAGTTGGCGTGCGGCCCGCTGGTGCGGCATGGGTGAGCAGCGTGTTGTAGAGCGCCACGAGAAACGCGGCGGTCTTGCCGGTGCCGGTCTGTGCTTGTCCAGCCACGTCCCGGCCGGCGATCGCGATGGGCAGCGTCTGGGCCTGGATGGGGGTGCAGCTGGCGAAGCCTGCGTCGCGAATGCCCGCGAGCACCGGGGCGGCGAGGCCGAGACCGGCGAAGGTCACGGCATGATCAAGGGGTTCGTTCATCGACTCTCCGGCGTGCGCCGCAGGGGCCAGAATGGTCCGAAGCAGGCGCCGCTCATGCAGTTGTGGTAATATGTGTCCATCGATTATCGCGCCCATGGTACCTGCTGACGCCCCCGCGCGGACAGCCGGACCGGTTCGCTTGCGGACCGATGCGCAGCGCCAGCCGAACCGGCGGTGACATACCCGGATCTGCCGGCCGGTGGGCGTTCAGAATTAGCGTTGAGCTGGGGATTTGCGGACGTTTTGGCTGTCATGACGCCCAGGCCGCACGCCGTTGCAGGCGTGCCGGCGGCTCGTCCCGGCTCTGAGTCACAGTGTCGAATGGAGGTCTGGTTGGGCCTTGCAAAAGCGCTCCGGACGCGTTAAAAAGCGCTCCAGCAAGCGGACCATCCGGTCCGTGCCTGCCGGCCCCAGGGGGCGCTTCACGCAGGCCGCATCCTAATTGATTCAAGCTCGAACCCTCATTATTTCACGAGTTAGTGTAACCGTTTGACGGGTATTTCCGGCAGGGGCGTTTCCAGCCCGCCACCCGGCCTCGATAGCCCTTCGCTAAATCCCGCCAAAAAACTGCCTTCGACGGAGGTTGAACCGCGTGAGCAACCCGCACATCGTCCACACCACAGATGCCACTTTTTCCCAGGATGTTCTGAATTCCGACAAGCCCGTGCTGCTTGATTTCTGGGCCGAGTGGTGCGGTCCGTGCAAGATGATCGCGCCGATTCTCGATGAGATCGCCGGCGAGTATCAGGACCGCGTCAAGATCGCCAAGATCAACATCGATGAGAATCCGCAGACCCCGCCGAAATACGGCATCCGCGGCATCCCGACGCTGATTCTGTTCAAGAATGGCACGGTCGAGGCCCAGAAGGTCGGCGCCGTATCCAAATCCCAACTCTCTGCATTCCTGGAAAGCAATCTGTGAGAGGCTACCTCGGCAATCAGGGCCGTAACCGGTCCAACAAAGGTCAGCGTCACGGCAATCGTGACCGCGACGGCAACCGCGCCAACGGCAACACCGGCGGCCGCCCGGATGACCTGCACGATGAGGTCTTCGAGGGCGATGAGTCGGAAATCATCAGTCCCGCGGAGCTTGCGCAGTCGCGCAACTCGATGAGCCTCACGGCCCTGAAGGCCAAGCCCATCTACGAGCTGGTGAAGGTGGCCGAGTCCATGGGACTCGAGAGCCTGGCCCGCTCGCGCAAGCAGGACATCATCTTCTCGATCCTGAAGGCGCACGCACGCAACGGCGAGAACATTCACGGCGACGGCGTGCTCGAGATCCTGCAGGACGGCTTCGGCTTCCTGCGCTCGGCGGACGGCTCGTATCTCGCCGGCCCCGACGATATCTACATCAGTCCGAGCCAGATCCGCCGCTTCAACCTGCGCACCGGCGACACGATTTCCGGATTGATCCGCCCACCGAAGGACGGCGAGCGCTACTTCGCGCTGCTGAAGGTTGGGGAGATCAATTTCGACTCGCCCGAGAGCTCGCGCAACAAGGTGTTGTTCGAGAACCTCACGCCGCTGCACCCGACCAAGCGGCTGAAGCTCGAGCGTGGCAACGGGTCGACCGAGGATCTCACCGCCCGTACCATCGACCTGGTGGCGCCGATCGGCAAGGGCCAGCGCGGCTTGATCGTCTCCCCGCCGAAGGCAGGCAAGACCGTTCTGCTGCAGAACATCGCCACCTCACTCACGGCCAACCATCCCGAGATCTACCTGATCGTGCTGCTCATCGATGAGCGGCCCGAGGAAGTGACCGAGATGCAGCGTACCGTGAAGGGCGAAGTGGTCTCGAGCACGTTCGATGAGCTGGCCGCCCGCCACGTGCAGGTCGCCGA
>JAPTUI010000643.1 GCA_028067895.1 Pseudomonadota bacterium
GGCCTGGGAACGGCGAGCACCAACAAATTCACCAATGGCGGCGAGCAGAGCGCGGATCTGTTCGATTTGAACCATTCGCGCCTCGTGATTCTGGTGAACGGCCAGCGCTGGATCCAGGGCGCCCAGGGGGACACCGACCTGTCCACCTTTCCCGTGGCGTTGATTCAGCGCATCGAGGTCTATCCGGCGCGCGGAGCGGTGCGCTACGGCGACGCCGCGCTTGCCGGCGTGGTGAATATCATCACCGTGCCAACCTTCAACGGCGTGGTGGCCTCCGCTGGAACGGGCGAGTCGCAAGGCAGCGGGCACTGGGGCGGCCCGCACACCTGGGCGAGCCTGGCGCTTGGACGGCGAGGCAAATCCTCTGGCCTCATGGCACTGCTCAGCTGGTCCGATCAGAGCGCCATCTCCGCGGCCGATCGCAGTCTGACCGCCGGCCCTCTGCCCGGCACGGGATTGTCGCGCCTCAGCCCCATCACGCCCTACGGACAATTCGAGTTCGTGCCGACCGGCGGCCCATATGCCGACTCGAGCCTCTGTCCCGTACAGCCGGACGGCGTCCGGTTGTGCAATCTGAGCGCGACACCCGGCGCCGCGGGACGCTTCAGCCCGGTCACCGCGACCGACCGGTTCAATACCTTCCCCTACAACGATCTGATCATGCCGCTGCAGCAATGGGGCCTGTACGTCAGCGGCTTTCATCAGCTCGGCGCCGGGATCAGAGTCGATGCGAGCCTCTTCGTCGGTCGCCGGACCGCCAACCAGGAGGGCCCCCCGAGCACCCTCACCCTGGGAACTTCGGGCCTGCCGATCTCCGTCAGCGCCGCTCAGCCCTACAATCCCTTCGGCGTCGCGCTCGAGGCGAGCGGACCGAACGCCAACCTCGTCGGGCTCTCCGAGAGCATGCTGGCCCTCGGACCGGTCGTATTCAATGACACATCCGACACCTACCGGGCCACCCTTTCCTTCCGCGGCAGCATCGATCGCAATGCGCCTTCTCCCTGGCGCTGGCACGTGGCGTATATGTGGTCTTCGAGCCGAGTCAATGACCAGAATCACGGTCGCGTGAATCTGCTCAATCTGGCCCTGGCGCTCGGTAGCCCGACCGCCTGCGCAGCGATTCCCTCATGCACGCCGATCAACCTCTTCGCCGGACCCGGCGCCATCACCCCGGCCATGAGCGGCTTCATCAGTCTGCCCGAGCACAATCGGATCGCCAACACGCTGCAGACCCTGAGCGCGTCGATATCGCAAGCCGATCTGTTCAGGCTCCCGGCCGGCCCGGTCGCACTCGGCGTGGGTTACCAGTACGAGGCCCAGCACGGTGACTTCCAACCCAATACCGCGGCCACCCAGGGAATCGACAGCGCCGTGCCGCTGGTGCGCGTCCCATCCTATGTCGGCGGCTATGCCGGTAATGCCCTGTGGACCGAGACGGTCGCACCGCTCATCGGCGGCGCCCATGCGCTCACACTCGGCGGCGGCGTTCGCGTGTACGACTTTTCACATACCGGCCGCGGAGCCGTGGGAGAAACGACCCTGACATTCGATGCGACCCGAGACTTGAGCCTGCAAGGCGGATGGGCCCAGGGCTTTCGCACGCCGGACCTCCGCGAGCTCGGCGAGCCCAGCCCGGCGGCGGCGGCGGCCGTCAGCGATCCGTGCAGCGGCTATACTGCCGTCGGAGTTGCGCCTACCATTGCCGCGGCCTGTTCCGCCGCGGGCGTGCCGGCCGGCTACATCCAGACCAACCCGGACGTGCAAACACTGAAGGTCGGCAATCCTACCCTGCAGGCAGAACGCAGCAACAACTTCTGGCTGAGCGCCAAATGGAGTCCGCGCACAGTTCCGGGCCTGTCCGTCGACGGGGCCTACTACAGTATCGTGCTCAATAATGCGATCAGCCGGCCGAGCGCTCAGCAGGCGCTGTTGAATTGCTACGCTCTCGGCAACGCCGTTGCCTGCTCGGGCATAACTCGCGCGATAGACGGCCAATTGACGGTCGTTTCCACTGACGCATACAACAATCAGCGCATCGCGACCGAGTGGTTGACCGCCGGAGTGCGTTATGCGTGGACCACGGCATTCGGCGCGTTCTCGCTGCGCGGCGATCTTGCCTGGACGCCCGAGTACCGGATCTCCACGGCAGGCCCCCATGGCGCCGTGGTGGAGAATCTTGCCGGCGTCGAACTAGGCTCGGGGTCCCCGAGCGGCATCCCGCGCTGGAACGGCACCGGCAGCCTCGACTGGCGACTCGGACCCTGGGATGCCGGCTGGCTGATCAAGGCATTTGGTCCCATGACCGAGTCCTGCACCGACCAATTCGCCGGAACGCCGTTGAGCTATACGGCGCTTGGACTGTGCTCGCAGCCCGACCTAACGAACACGAGGCTGTCGCGCAACGAGCTCGGCATTACGTTTTATCATGATCTGTACTTCGGCTATCGGTTCTCGCATCGATCGTCGCTGACCGCAGGAATCGACAATATCTTCGATCAGGAACCACCGGTTTCCGTGCTGCAACCTCTGCACTACGATGCCTCCATCTATCCTGCCCCCGGCCGCATGCTGTATGCGTTGCTGACTTTCACGATGGAATAGAAACTCTGTCTCGCCCCCCAGATCGGGCGAACATGCTCGCCACGACTGCCGAGACGAACAGGCCACTGTGCTCGACGGCTTGGTCCCGTTCGGAATGATCGCGATAGCCGGTGCCGGTCCCCGCGTAGCGTTCCGTGATGACATCGCGCCGGCCCCCGGTCCGCGAGCGAACGTAAGCGGGACTCGGCTGCCACTCATCGTCAGCTCGCTCATAACTCCACACATCGTCCTGCCAGATCGTTCCCGCAGGCTCGGGAGACCGCGCTCCGGTGAAATCATGGACCTGACACATTTTCCTTCCGAGAAAAACGGAGGTACAGTCCTCCTAACGCTGGCAGTCATACCGAGCACCGAATCCGCTCAACCCCATGATGCACCTGTTCCGTCAGGGCCTCCCGCGCCTGTCCACGGGCACCGGACTACCTGTGCCTTTTTACCCGGCTTTGCTGATGGTGAATTTGCCCACACTGATGCCGAGGTCAATTCCGTGCCCCGACCCGGACAGCGCAAGGGACACCGTACCCTTGGTCAGGACCTGCACGGAACCGGAGTGTCCCATGCCCGCATTTGCCTCACCCTGTGCGTACGAGCCCAATACCTGATCTATGCTGTACACACCCGTGAACGTACCGACGCCACCCCTGACGTTGGACTTTCCTGCGGTTAGCCCTATGCCTTGCGCGAAGATTTTCACATTCATCGCCGTCCCGTTCGAACAGGTCACACGGCCGGTTCCACGCACGCGCTTGTAAATCGCCGACCAACTCGTGGTATTGAAACGCATTTTGCAGCTGATGCTCGCGCGGCCCGCAACCGCTCGCGGAGGCATCCCTGCGCTCGCGCCAAGCACGCTCGCCACGCCCAGAATTGCCCAATAAGCTCTTTTCATGATCAAGTCTCCGCCAGATAATAGAAGGAAACCCTGTCCCACCGATTCCCGCGCAGCCCCGGGCCGTCTGGTCGCACTCACGTCCCGCGCCATCGCATGGCGTGAGCGGACCGTGCTCCTACGACAGACTCAGCGGCTTCCCGGGACCGGGCCTACCTTCGCAGACTCCGTATGACCCTCACGCTGCTTTTCCTCGCGCGCCTTTTCATGCTCGCCCGGTTCCTGCTTGCCACGCTTGGCCGACTCGCCCGGTGCACCCTCGCGCTTCTTTTCCTGCTCGTGGCCACCCGTGCCCTTGTCATTCCAACCTTGTGAATTAGTCATATCGACTCCATGGATTGATTCGTCTGAACGTGTTCCTCGGCCTCTTCACAACCTGAACTACCAAATTGGCACTCTCATGCCACCGTGGCCCGCTCAAATGCGTCGCCTACCGAGGCGGGAAACTCGGGGCGCATTCATCCTGATTGCGCCCCGATGCATCGATTCCGCGCTCTCCCCGCAGTGCTCCTGCTTTGCGAAATACCGCTCGCCTTCCTTTGCCTGCCGGTTGGAGATCCTGACACCGCGCTCCCTCGTCTCCCTTCGGCAGGCATATTGCGCACGAAAGCCCGCGGCGTCTGTTCGCCAACGCACCCTGCTGCCCATGCGTGATCGCCGCGCGAGCACCGATGCGGCGGCCGACTCACACATTGCCGCAGTTTCTCGTTCTGTGTCTCTCGCCGTCGTGTGCCCGTCCCGACCGCGACGACCGTACTCACATCCTGTGTTGCAGCCGCGCGATCCGCCCCGAACAAGAGCCATGCATAACCCAGGCCGCCCACTACGCTCATGGATTGGCACGTCCGCGCCGCAGCCGCCGGGCACCCGACGGGGTCTTCCTTTTCCAGACCGGCAGCGCCCGGTCGCGAGAACTTCGCGTTGACCGCGCGGCGACACTTCGTTGAAACTGCGCGTACTGCGCTTTGATGAACTGGCGACCCTCGCACGTCTTTTTTTCCAGAGACCGCCCATCAACTACCCTGATGACTCCGCGCCGATAGGTGAGCACGCCTTGTTCCTGTAGTCTACTCGCCGCCACACTGACACCGGCCCGTCGCACTCCGAG
>JAPTUI010000192.1 GCA_028067895.1 Pseudomonadota bacterium
CCTCCGTCTTGCCGTGCAACGCGGAGGAGACTACCAAACCGTTTCGTCTGTGTCCAGCCCAGCCCTCAGGAGAGGGCCGGAAGGCTCAGAGATGTGTGGAATAGAAAGGGACATACCGATCAGTCCGAACGGCGGCGGCGGATTTGATCCCAATGTCGCCAATCCCATCGGCCGACTTGTCTCGCTCCAGGTGCAGAAAGCTCTGTAGGTCCCTGAAAGGAGTGCCAAGCATGGTTCGTACGTTTCGCTCGATCAAGAGGATGCCCTCCGGGGCGTTGGCGGCGGCGGTAGCGGCCATTGGACTGGCGGTCCCGGTGTGTCTGGCCGGGACGGTCCCGTTGCCGACGCTGCAGGGACCTCTGCCGCATCCTATCACGCAGGGCATCCGTGTCTGGAACGTGCGGAGGCTGAACTACACGGCGAGCGAGTATCTGGTAAGCGGACGCGCCAACGTCTATGCGCCGGTCACGATGGCAGACTCGCGAACCATGAGCTTCAGCAATCGCATTAACACGCGGCAGCTGGCGAAGCAGGCAAGCTATACCCCGGTCCTGCGCGAGCGGAACTTGCCATATACCACGCGGATTATCGTATACAAGCCCAAGGATCCGCGGAGGTTCAGCGGCAATGTGATCATGGAGATCACTCATCCGGCCGCCGGCGGGATTGCAATAGTCTGGGGAATGCTGAATGGTTTTTTCATAGCGCACGGCGATGCGTATGTGGTGGTGCAGCATCCGCTGGCGTTTCGGGGGCTGCGCCTCGCGGACCCTGCCCGATACGGGTCGCTGCATGCAGCGGACCCGACTCAGGTCTGGGGAATGGTCTCACAGATCGGGGCCTTGATTCGCAGCGGTTCCGCGCACAGCCCGCTGGCCGGCTCCCGCGTCAAGAATCTGTTTCTCACGGGATACTCCTACACCGGAGTGGCCACCGCGACGTATGCGGATTATTACAGCGCGGCGGCGAGGATGGCCAACGGTGAGCCGGTTTTCACTGGCTTTCTTCCGTTTGCCAATGCGATGTACGTCAGGCATCTCGATGTGCCGGTCATCCGCGTCAACACCCAAAGCGACTTCAACAGCTTCGGCGGAATTGCCAATCGGCGCAGGGACAGCAATGCCGCCGATAATCGCTACCGGCTGTACGAGGTCGCCGGCGCATCGCATGCAAACGCCTCGCCGGGAATTCTGCCTGAGGCGACTCCACCGCGACCAGTGAAGCTGGTGCAAGCTGCGGGACTGCCGAAGATCGGACCCATGGAGAAGTGCTCCGCGCAGTTCCCGCGCGGTGCTCAGCCGAACACGCTGCCCCTAAGCTACGTCCTCGCCCAGGCATTTTTAAACATGTACCGGTGGGTGAATGACAATATCCCGCCGCCGCGCACGCCCTTCATTGCGACGCGCGCTGACGGAGAACCGAGACTGAACCGCTACGGAAACGCGATCGGGGGTCTGCGCTTGCCGTCTCTGATGGTTCCCGCGGCGACCTATGGGACCGGCCGTGGAGGGTGTTTTCTGCTTGGGTACAAGGTACCGTTTACCGCCGCAAGGATGAAGGCGATGTACGGAACAAACAAGGCGTACGTCGCACGCGTTGAGCGAGCGGCCCGGGAGGATGTCCGGCGTCGATTGATCCCGGTGGGGGCGGCGCGCGCCATCGTGAGGAAGGCGGAAGCGATGCCGGCATTTTGAAGGTGGCAAACCGTCTTTGGTCGATCGTGCGCTGAATGAGACTCGTCGCGCCGGCGGCGGCAGAGTGGGTTGTAGGGGATGGGGCCGCGCAGAACGCCAAATGGTCCTCGCTCTAGGCGCCCTGAACCCGGTTAGTCGCAACTGTGCTCGGACTGCAGTCGACAGAAGCCGCTCGATCCCAAGGTGAATCAGGTCGCTGCGGCGCGTGGCATGCTGGGGACCGTGGTCCCATGCGGCGTACGTGCAGCGCGCGCCCGGGACGATACCGTGTCGGAAAATAGCGCCTCAGTTCAATAGATTCCAAGCACGGTCCGGCGGGAGCTGACGGCTAAGGGCATGAAGTGCATAGCGCTCAGGTCATTTCGGAGCCGTGCATGCCAAGCGGTGTAGTGGCATCATCGTCATTTCGATGCGCCCGAGTGCGCATCTAGGCGTGATGGAGGCGGCGCACGTACGCCTTTGGGTAGACGTTCCGGATTTCAAAAGATCAGAGAAGCTACATGGTTGCGGGCAGAATCACGGCGGACGCTTCTCTCGCGGGCGAGTCACCGTCTCTCATGGGGATATTTCCGCTCATGCTCATCTACGCGGTAGGGTTCATGAGTGCGACCTATCTACCGGTTTGGGTTGGCGCCGCAGCGAGAGAATATGGAGTCCAAACCAGTACTGTGGGTCTCATCGGCTCTTACGAGCTAGGTGCGATTGCTATATCGACCATCATCTCGGCGGCATTTCGTTCGCCTACGACTAGCCGGCTGCCGCTGCTCGCGGGACTGATCGTCAGCATAGTCTTCAATGGCGTTGCTGCGTTCGCGTCGACGCTGGGCATATTCACGATCATGCTGATCGTCGCCGGTCTCGCCAACGGATTTCTACTGGCCGAGGTCAACGGGCGTGCGGCGGCTTGTGCGGTTCCGGCCCGCGTATTCACCGGCCAGCTGTTCGTCATGATGAGCTGTGCGACCCTGTTCTTTGCCGCAGCGCCTCGCCTACTGAGCGCCTTCGGCGCGGGCGCGCCATTCTTGTTTTGCGCAGCTGCCGGCGTGTTTGCGCTGATGTCCCTCGCTAAGATGACCTCACAAGGAAATGGACGTGCGGATCGTGGAGCTGGCGAGTCGTTCTCGATAAATCTCCCAAGCGCGCTGCTTCTCGTGTCTCCGACATTACTTTTCATTTCAATGAACGTTCTATGGCCGTATATCAGTCCGGAGGCGACACGCGCCGGCGTGACGCTGGCACAATATTCTAAAGCGCTGTCAGCCGGAGCGCTGATAAACCTAATCGGCCCGCTGATTTCCGCACGTTTTTTGAGGCGACAAGCAGCGTGGGCCTCGACGATGTCCATCGGTATCATCGCGCTGGCAATCTGCACGGCTATGGCGACTACCGTAGACAACTCCGTTGCCTTTCTTGTTGGCATAACGTTCATTCCATTCTTCCTGCTGATCGTGATCCCATTCTATCTCGCGATGCTGACCGAGTCGGATCCCAGCGGAAAGTTTGTCGCGGTAAGTTCAGCTTTCTTCATGATTGGAACAGCCGTAGGTCCGGGCTTGGGAGGATTGTCAATGAAGGCCTTAGGTCTGCCGGGACTCGCGTTCGCGAGCATTGGAGCTCCGATGATTGCGCTGCTGACAAGCTGGTCCGCATCTGTAATCCTGTCGAACAAGAGAGCCAAGCATCCTGTTGGTGGCGCCTCGGTGTGATATTCACGTAGTCGCAAGCGGAATCAGGGTGCTCTTTGTGTCTGACGGAGCGACCGGACAAACTGAAACGGTTGGTCGTCTAGCGACAAAGGGAAGTGGGTCAGGACAGCCATCGCTGCTAAGGGACCGCTAAACGGGTGAGTAGGCCGGGGGTGGAATTCCCCCGGCCTACTCACCAGCACAGGAGCCATCATTCCGGTCAGCCTGGAGCAGGCGGCCTGCGGCACCGCCTGCTCCAGGGGTTGCACTTCGATCCGGACGGATGCGTCGGGGGACACGCTGTTCAGCCAGGTGCTGTCGTCGATCGCGCGCGGCGCACTGATTTCCAACGAACGATGCCACGCGAGGCCGAAGATCTGGCAGCAGGTTGCCAAGCAGGAATGTGGTGGACGATCTGCCGCCCAAATCGCACGGCGCGGAGGCGCCGTCTGGCGGTGAGAGCGCTGTACGGGTGCGTGCGCGGGGTCTTCGATTGAAAGTGACGGTGGTCACCAAGGTGCTTGATCCGCAGCCTTTGATAACCTCACAGTCGCCGGTCATCTATCAACGTCGCTCGAGCGGGAAGCAAATGTGTCTGGCGATGAAGGAGGTGCGGGAACTCAATCATCTGCCCAACTGCTCGTGGGCTTCGATCCGCCGGGATGGGCGATACCGGTTATAGGGTAGCGCGTTCGTTTCGGAAGGCAGCTGTTAGACAAGCGCGGGGAGAGAGGTAAGCGACGGTTGCGTTGCAAGGAGTGCGCCCGTGCAACATAATGCTCCGCGGTGTCTTGAGTGCGACAGGAACTCCAAAGGGCACCTTGTCGCGATGGCACCAGGAAGCCGAGCGCGGGGACGCCAGATGGGCCGGCGGTGTTCTTCCGGAAAATCGGCCCGGCTTCGCGTGGACGTCGCGCGGCGCGGTGTACGAACGAACGCGCGGATTGTCCTTGCGTTCGGGGGCGCGTCGCTTGCATGAATGGATCTCGCGAGGGGGCGAGGAATGCTCCCGAATCGCCCAGTTGGCGCAAGGCTTGCTAACACAGGAAAGTCAGCATTCTGTGTGGATTAGAATATTTGGAGTCACTGCTGTCCAAATTAGCCGGAATTCGCCGGACTGACTGCGGATTTTCCCGGGTAATTTGACAGGTTTTGGCTCGGGTTCAAGTTCAGGCCCCCTGATGCTGTCCAAGTTAAAATGCCATGATCAC
>JAPTUI010000649.1 GCA_028067895.1 Pseudomonadota bacterium
GGAATCGCGGTGATCAGCGTGCCCGGCTCGCCCGAGAAGTACCCGTCGATCCAGGAGAGTGCCTGCAACAGGTTGGCGCAGAGATTGCCGTGCGTGAGCATGGCGCCCTTGGCGACGCCGGTCGTTCCACCCGTGTACTGCAGGAAGGCCAGATCGTCGCTGCCGAGCAGCTCGGGGCGAAAGCGCAGGCCGCGTCCCGCACGCAGCACGCTGGGCAGCGTCACGGCCTGCGGAATGTGCCACGGGGAGACCTGCTTGCGGCGGTGACGTACGACGAAGTTGACCAGCCAGGATTTCGGCGCGGGCAGCAGATCACCGACCGCCGTCACCAGGATGTGCTTCAACTGCGAATGCGGCGCCACTTCCTCCACGACGTGCGCGAAGTTCTCCAGCACCACGATGGCGAGCGCACCGGAGTCCTCCAGCTGGTGCGCCAGTTCGCGCGCCGTGT
The DNA here is from genome assembly GCA_028067895.1 of Pseudomonadota bacterium. GTDB lineage: Bacteria > Pseudomonadota > Gammaproteobacteria > Steroidobacterales > Steroidobacteraceae > 13-2-20CM-66-19. Next base: position 452 of record JAPTUI010000649.1, read on the forward strand.
AGAGCGGGTTGGTATTGACCACCACCAGACCGGCTCGCAGCGCGCCGAAGAGCGCCACCGGATACTGCAGACAATTGGGCAACATGATGGCGATCCGGTCGCCCTTGGCGAGTCCGACCGACTGCAACCAGGCTGCGAAGGCGCGGCTGAGCTCATCGAGCTGCCCGTAGCTGAGCGTGGCGCCGAACTGCTCGTATGCCGGCAGTTCACGGTACGCGGTGCACGCATGCTCCACGAGCTCCGCCAGGGAACTCAGCCGCTTCAGGTCGACCTCGGGCGGAACCCCGGGAGGATACGACTGCAGCCAGATTCGGTTCATCGCGACGCCCCTTCTGTACGTTCGGCGGCGGCGGAACCGCCCGTATCGGACGATCGCTCGTCCGCGTGCACCCGAGTGTAACGTGACGCCGGGTGCGGCGGAATCCGCGCGCTGTGTGAGCCCATACCGCCCCGACACCCTGTGCACCAACTCACGGAAAGACACCTCTGCGGTCCGTATGCTGCGGGCCATGAGATGCCGGGCACACGCTCGGCGCTGGCGCCGCAGTGGAGAGCGATCTTTGGGAAAACCGCCACAACCCGGCGCGCCCGTACACCCCGCGCAGATACCGGAGGATCTCGACCTGCTCGAGCAGACCGTCTCGCTCGAGGGCCCGCTGCCCGGACGGCGCGATGCCTACGGACTCGAGCCGCTCGAGATCCCGCTCGACTGGGTGCTCGAGGGAGAACCCCGGGCCCGCGAGAAGCCCCTGGCGAGCAGCACCGACGGCGCAGCCGCGGCATTCATGTGGGACTGCACCAGCGGGCGGTTCCAGTGGGAATATGCCGCCGAGCAGATCGTACACATCGTGCAGGGCTGCGCGATGGTCGAGATCGCCGGGGTGAGCCGGCGTCTACAGGCTGGCGACACGCACGTCTTTCCCGGCGGTTCCACATTCCGCTGGAACGTACCGGACTACGTGCGGGCCGTCGGGTTCCGCCTGCGCGCCCCGGCCGCCGGCACCCTGGGGCGACGCATCCAGGAGGCGCTCGCCGCGTCGTGGCGGGCACGGCGCACACGCCCGGACTGATCTCGACGCCCGCGTGCCGGCTTATTCCGCAGCGCTGCGCTGCAGAGGACTGTTACCGAGGAAAATCTCGATCTTGTCCCGGTAGGTTCGCGAGAGCTTCAGCTCCTGCCCGCCGTCGAGGGTCAGGAAGTACTCGCCGTTCATGTGCGCGCGCAGACTCTTGACGTAGCGCAGGTTGACGATCGTGGACCGATGCACGCGCTGGAAGATGCGCGGATCGAGTACTTCCTCGAGTTCTTTCATCGTGCCGCGCAGGATGTGCGTATCACCCTCGGCGTGCACGCACATGTAATCGCCGGCCGCGTCGATCCATTGAATGGACGTGACCGGCACCCGTGCCGTGTGCCGCCCCTGGCGGATCGGCAAAATCTGCGGGTGGCTGGCTTCGATCGCCGTGCTGCCATGCTCGAGGATGGTCTCGAGTTCGATTTCCCCGGCCCCGGTGATTTCCGCGACCACCTCCATCAGCTTGTCGCGCTGATCGACTGCGTGGCGCGCCTGCAGGTTCTGCCGGACGCGATCGAGCGTCATCTCGAAGCGGCGCTCATCGACGGGCTTGAGCAGGTAATCCACGGCGCGCGCCTCGAATGCACGCAGTGCGTACTGATCGAACGCGGTGACGAACACGACCAGCGGAACGCTGTCCTGCGGCAGACGTGCGAGCACCTCAAAGCCGGACAGCACGGGCATCTGGATGTCCAGAAACACCACCTCGGGGTGTTCGTGCTGGATCACGCCGACCGCGTCGCGGCCATTGCCGCATTCAGCGATCACTTCGAAATCCGGCGTCTGGCGCAGCAACCGTTCGATGCCACGCCGAGAGAGCGCCTCGTCGTCGACGATGACGGTCTTGATCTTCATGATGTTTCGCCCGCGGCACCCGTTCAGGGACCGCGGAAGGGGCCCAAGCTTACCCTATCTTGCTCCGTCGGCGCTCGGCGACGCGGTGTCCGGGACTCCTGCCGGCGCCTGCAGGCGCGCAATCGGCTGCGGCCGCGCGAGCATCGAGCCCTGGCCGAAGTCGCAGCCGACCGCGGTGAGCCAGCGCAGCACCTGCTGCGTCTCGATCTGCTGCGCAGCGCAGTGGATGCCCAGCACCTTCACGGCCTGCACGATCGCGACCACCACGGCTTGGGCGAGCTTGTCTTTCAGCGCGGCCGTACACAACCGCGGATCGATCTTGACCAGCCGTACCGCCTTGGAGCGCAGCAGCGGCACGACGGCCGAGTCGAAGGTGAACCCATCGATCACGACGAAACATCCGAGCCGCTCGCACCCATTGATGAAGCGCTCCACCGAGGCGCGCCGCTGGGTGCACAGGGGTTCTGCGATCTCGAACCCGACGCTCTCCGGAGAAATGCCGCTGCGGCTGAAGCCGGCACTCAGCTGGCGCAGAAACTGCTCATCCTCGAGCGTCGCGATCGACAGGTTCAGGGTGAACGCAGTGGGCTCGAGCGTCCAATCCGCCCGGTGCGCAGCCATCCACGCGAGCAAGCTGTGCATCGCCAGCGCATCGAGGGCGGCCGGGTCGCGATTCTGTCGCGGGGTCCCGCGCGGCAGCACCTCGAAGCGGCGCATCCGGCCCCCGCTGCGCAATTTGACGAACGGCATCACCTCGAGCGCTACGCTGTCGGCGGTGACGTCGGGGGTCGCAGCTGCCGCCGCCGCTGTCGTCGGTGCCGGCTGCAGCACCGGGGGCTCCGGCGGCGGATTCGGTGCGAGCCCGGGCGCCGCGTCGACGCCCTGGGGTGCCGAGGTCCCGGCCGGTGGCTCGAGTTCGAGCGACAGCTCCCCGTGCACGAGCAGTTCGTCCACCGCAGCAGGCGCAAGGACGCGGGACGCGACGGGCCGCGCCGGCGCAGAGGTCGGTTCAGCGGCCGGTGCATCGTCTGCCAGTGACAGCAGCATCCCGGTCGGATCGTGATCGAGCCGGCGCGCCGGCGCGTGCGGGATCGCCGCGCCGAGCTCTCGAATCAGGGCCTGGACCGGCCCGGTGGCGATGCGCCCGAGCAGTCCGTCCCCGCCCGCCTTGGTGTCGGCCAGGACCATCACCAGCCCCGCCAGTCCCGAGCGTGCCGCACGAACCGCCAGAAACACCGCGACCCGTCCATCCTCGACGCGCGCCTCGAAACTCTCCCCGGCGCTGCCGAAGCGCTCCAGTGCGTCGGTGACAAGTGCGTGCTCGTCCGGACCGAGCGCCCCCTCGCTCAACCACAGCACGTTGCACTGGAGGTCACAGATGGACACCGAGTGCAGGCGCAACGGCGGCAACGCCTCACAGATGCGCCGGCCGAGCGCCTCGATGCTCTGCGCCGCTGCGCTGGAACCGGTGTCTTCGGAGCGAGCGCTGTGCAGTGCCGCGGCGTGCATGACATTTCCCATGGATGAGCGGATCGAGGACTGAAGTGTACGCAAAGGGTGACACCCTGGGGCCGGCGGTGCCGTGAACTCCCTCGCGTTCCGCCGGACGGTGCGGAAAGACGAAGCTCGCAGGCGCGATGTTTGTCATAACCGCTGGTCATATTCGTACCGCGATGGACCGGCGCTCGCCCAAGGTTTGACATATGGGGCGGCTCGCGGGATGGCCCGGGCCGCGGCGGTGGACGCCCGGCCGCCCCCGGCCGGACGGGGGGGCCACGAGGCACGAACCTACCGGCCGGAAGGAACGTTACTCGGGAGTAGGATAGGGACGAAAAACGGTTAAAATGGGACCCGCAATCCCCGCCCGCGGAGATCGATCATGTATCGCGCGCCCCTGAGAGAGCTGCATTTCGTTCTCGAGGAACTGCTCGGCAGCACCGCCCTGAGCGACTGTCCGCAATATGCCGAGTATTCGGACGAACTCGGCCGCACCATCCTCGAGGAGGCCGGGCGCTTCGCCGAGTCGGTGCTCGAGCCGCTGAACCGCCCCGGGGACCACGAGGGGGCGCACTGGGGCCCCGAGGTGGTCCGCACGCCCGCGACCGACTTCCACTTCGGGCGCACCCTGCAGGACGCCGTGCGCCGCTTTCAGCCCGCGGCCGTGCTGGCGCTGGGCGGCGGCGCCTGCCCCCTCTTCCACCCCG
>JAPTUI010000470.1 GCA_028067895.1 Pseudomonadota bacterium
AGGCCCCATCAGAGCGCCAGCAACGGCGAGACGGCCTCCTGACGGGCAGGCTCGTGGATCATGGTCGGGCGACCTACCGCCACGACTCGCGCGAGCCCATGTCGTACTTCGTGAAGATCGAGACCGCGCGCGGGGATCGCACGATCTGGGGGGTGGACCTCGAGCGCGCCTTGCGCGAATCCCTCACTCGCCCCGAAGTGGGAGACGAGGTGGGGCTGCGGGCCGTCCGCCAGGACGCGGTCACGGTGCGCGCGCCCGAGCGGGATGCGGACGGCAAGGTCGTCGCCCAAAGAGACCTCGCGACGCACCGAAATCGCTGGATCGTGGAGAAGCGTGCGTTCTTCGATGCGCGGGCGGAGGCGGCCATGACGCTGCGGGATCGGGCGATCGATGCGAAGCAGGCCGTGAAACGTCACCCGGAACTCGTGGGCACGTATCTGCAGGTGCGCGCCGCGGAGCTCGCGGCCCGCCAGTTCCGCGATCCCGAAGATCGGGAGCGGTTCGTGAGCCAGGTGCGCTCGGCGCTCGCCGACGGGGTGGCCCGAGGGGAGCCGCTGCCCCCGGTTCGGCTCCGCGAGCGCACCGCCGAGCGGGCGCCCGCGCGCGCTCGTCCGCAGCGAACCCGGGAGCCCGCGCCGGTGCGCGGGTAGGGGACACCGAACCCGTGAGTGAACCGGGCAACAAGCCGGGCGGAATGGCGCGAAACGCGATGGAACCGAGTCACGGCGGGACGAAACCCAGCGCGCCGAGGCAAGCGGACTCGACGCGACCCTCACGCGGCGGCCAGCTCGTCATCGGCCGCCTGACCGAGCATGGTCGTGCTCACTACCAGTTCCGTGCAGGCGAAGACCTTTCGTATTACCTGAAGCTCCTCACGAGCCAGGGCGAGCGGGTTCTCTGGGGCAAGGATCTCGAGCGGGCGCTCACCACCGGGGAAACAAAGCCCAAGGTCGGGGACCTTGTCGGCGCCCGTCGGGTGGCGCGCCGCGCGGTGACGATCACCGCGCGAGAGCGCGACGCCGAGGGACGCGTCGTGCGTCAGCAGGAGCAGCACGCGCATCGCACGCGCTGGGTAGTAGAGAAGGTGAAGTTCTTTGCCGAGCGCGCGCGGCTCGCGCGGCAGCTCCGCGAGGAACAACTTGATGTCCGTGAGTCCGTTCGCGCCCATCCGGAGCTGAAATCGACATTCTTGAGTATCCGAGCCGCCGAGACATTCGCCGATCAGCGCATCGCGGATCCGAAGGACCGTGAGCGCTTTCTCGAACTCGTGCGCGGTGCGATGGCAGGATCAATCCAGAAGGGAGCGCCACTGCCATCGGTGAAGTTGCGGGACTCTCGTACACGCAGTGACACCATGCCGATCAAGGGGCCTGCGCCGAAGCGCGAGGAGCCTACGAGGTGAGCGCGGACGCGACTCTGCGTCTGACTGTGGGGGACATCCTCGCGGACGATGCGTCTTCCCCGTGGATCCGCTTGGCCATTGCAATCCGGTGCAGAACTCGTTCGTTGCCGAGCCACGGCACCCGGAGAAAGGCCCGCGCGACGGCAAGGTGGTCTCGGGCAAGCTTGAGCGGATCCAAGCTCACGATCCTACGCTGCCTGTTCTTGCCGTAATCGGGTTAAATTCTCGACGCAATGTGGCGAGCACTTCCCCGTATGTCTCCTTGATGTTTCCTTTTGCGAATCGAATTTGGTGAATTCCATGAATGTTGGAGAACTCGGCAGATCCCTCTTCGAGTAAAACTACTGCACGAGTAAACCCTAGGTGGCCCTGGAAAAGCCCGAGCTCGTGAATCACGTTCTCACGCGCGTGCTGGGTGTTGTCCGCGTGCTCGTCCTCTGCAGTCATCACGAGAAGGGCAAAGGTGCTGCGGTGCAACATTCTGTCAAGAATGTCACGAATCGTATGCCCCGCGCGTGCACCGATTTCATATGCCTCGATTTTGTACTCGTGTTTCTCGTGCAGATGGTCCTTTAAGTCTCGCCAGAGTGGCGAGCGCCCGTGTCCTATGAATATGATGGGCTTCGGCGGTATGGGGGGCGGAATCGCAGAGGTCGGTGCAGCATCTTCGAAAATCCGAAATATTTGTTCAATTTCCGCTCTGGACTCTGCTTCTACCAAGATCTGAGTCTGGTTCTCGTAGAAATCCATGTTGAGAATGACCGACTCGACGCGGCAGCGCAGAGACGCCTGGCTAGGGCTTTCGCGGTAGTCTGCATAGAATTCCTCGAGGGTGTCGTACCACCAGTCCACGTCACGAGACACTGACAGGGTGGCGATCTTGAGCGGTCCGGCCTTCTGCATAAGTGCCAAAGCTCGAGCAATAGCTTCGACGGGGAAGAAGGTATTGATAAATCGATTCCGTTTCTTCATTCGTTCATCCCGCGCATGATTTTCTTTGGCTACGTGGCGAGCCACCCCTTCCACTCCCCCGGCATTCTATGACTCAATCGGCTCCGGCGCCTCCGAAAGTCGGGTGGTCATCTGACTCGCTGATTCGGCGCTCAACGCCAGGGGGCGCTCGCTGATCTCAAGAGCCATACGTCCATCGAGGTAGTACGCGCCAACTGTCTTTTTGCCTCAATTCGTCGATCTGGTTCCGCGCATCTTCACAGCAACCCTTAAAATCGTACGCCAACGGTGACTTTTTTCCGTGTGAGAGGCTGCTGCACTGCATCTTCCGTGGCGAGGCGCGCCGTCGTGCCCGGCCGTCTTCGAGGGTCGTCGCCGGTTAATCTCTCGCGGCCAGCGAATTATGCCCTGGGCATGATAGTCCGTCCGGTTGCTACGGAATTTTGATGTTGCGGTATTGGTTGGGCGACGTCCACAGAGTCACGGTTGCGGGCCTGCATGACATGCCGGCAAGTGGACCTTTCACGAGCTTGGTATAGCGTCTCGTCGCCGCATCGTTTCCCTGCGCATCGAGAATGCCGAGATCGATTGCCCGAGGCGCCGGCCCGTGGAGCTGCCCGTGAAGCTTGCGGCAGCGACCCCACTGAGTGGAGAAGTGATGATTTGGGTTGGTGCCTCTGTAGTGAATAGTCACGACGATCTGGTTCGTCTTCGCATCATAGTGCACGGGCCCGAAGGTGTCCGCCTTCGCAACGGTGGTGGCTGCGGTCGTGAGGGCCAAAATCATCGCCGGGACACAGGCCCGGTTCAGTCGCCACGCGTTTGCACACATGTACGCACCTATTGTCTGACGGAGCCTAAGTTCGCGTCTTCAAATTCTGCTGGGTGACATGACCGGAAAGACGAATCCGGCGTCCCCTTGCACCGCGGCGCAATATGCGCCCTGCATCCCATTATCGTCGGCGACGTGTGATTGGCAAGCGTGTCCATGAACGGATCAGAGCCGGTATGGAGCCGGGCTGTTTTGTGGGCGGTGAGGACGTCGCATGGGCGTATCCAAAGTTTTATGCCGGCGTCGTAGTGATGCGGTGCGATGTCGATGCCGAGCGGTGTTGGAGATGCGGTAGGGAATTGCATAAGGCGGAGAGAGAAGAGTGGGGCGGGATTTCTGAATCCGCTTCAACATATCACGGCGTGCTCGCCGTCAAGTGTGCCGCGGCGGGCTTTCGCGGCATAAACGGCCGCCGCCCCGCGAGGACGCGGGTCCCCTCCATTTATTCCACGATCCCTTGCGGTCCACTTGACCGCTGCGCGCGCCGTGATCGGCGGTTCGCGGGCAATCCCGCCCAAGAATCACCGAGGACATGGCCATGGCTAACGATAACGATTCCGTGCGGACGCTTTATGTGCGCGAATTCAACCTTTTCCGCGAGGCGACTCCCGAGGAGACGCTGCTGGCGGCTCGTCAGGCGATCGCGAAGCGCTTCCGGCGCGGCGTGACGCTGAACTCTCCGGGGCTCGTGCGGGAGTATCTGCGAGTCTCCTTTGCGACGCTTGAGCACGAGGTCTTCTGCGTTCTCCTGCTCGATGCACGTCATCGCCTGCTGTCGTTTCAGCAGATGTTCCGAGGGACCATCGATGGCGCGGCGGTGTTCCCGCGGGAGGTGGTGAAGGAGGTGCTGAAGTATAACGCGGCGGCGGTGATCTTCGCGCACAATCATCCCTCGGGACTTGCAGAGCCATCGGTGGCCGATGGGGCTATCACGCGGCGTTTGCGCGAGGCGTTGGCATTGATCGACGTGCAGGTGCTCGATCATCTCGTGGTGGCGGGGACGAGCTTCGTGTCGATGGCCGAGCGAGGTTGGATCTGAGCCTTGCGATGGCCCGGCTCCGGTGTCTGCCGGGGTCGGGCCTTTTGATCCGGCGAGCGGTCCCGTTTCGGCTCGTCGGTTCGTATTCGGGCAGTGGAGATTACGAGACCATTCCGGCGGCGAGGGTGAGGCGCCGCGCCGCTGCCAGGGCATCGGTGAACGGAATGATCTCGTCGACCGCGGCGAAGGAGACGTTCTGCACGAACCGATCGTATTCGCCGGCCCAGAGCGGATCGATCTCGAGACGCTCGAGCATCCTCCGAAATCTTTCTCGGGTATCGGCTGGCGCGCGCCCGCCGCCACGGCCGGTGTCGGCATCGGCGGCTTCGCGCAGGAGCTGCGCGAAGGGAGGCGCGGAAGA
>JAPTUI010000377.1 GCA_028067895.1 Pseudomonadota bacterium
AGGTGGGTGCACTGAAGCCCGGGACTCTCGTGTGCCGCAGTCTACCGTCGCGTGACGCATCACGGGCATCTGCAGAACGACTGCGCGGTCTCTCGCCGCGCCTGCCGTTGAGAGCCGGCGTCGGGATGCGCGTGCTGGCCCTGTGGCGTCGGATTGTTGTGGAGCGAACCTGGGAGATGTGTCATGACAGCCCCTGACTCTGATTCACCCGCCGTGGCCTCTGATCCGACATCGCCGTGCGACTCCGGAGACACTGCGGCACAAGGTGCGCGTCGGCCCCGCATGCTGCCGATGGTCCGTGAGCTGCTCATCGACGCCGGTATTCCCTGGGGCTGCTACCACGCGTCGATGGCCTATGTGTCACATTCCGAGGTCGTCGCGTTGAGCATCGCCAGTGTCTTCCCGATGCTGAAGACACTCTATGGCCTGCACCGGCGGCGCGAATTCGATCCGGTGAGCCTGGTGATTCTCGCCGGACTACTGTTCGGACTTGCGGCGCTCATGTTCGGCGGCGGGGCGAAGCTGTTGCTGATGCGCGAATCGCTGTTCACCGGTGCATTCGGCGTGGCCTGTCTGGGCTCGCTGCTGCTGCGCTCGCGCCGTCCGGTGATGTTCTACTTCGGGCGGTTCTTCGCCGCTGGCAACGATCCGCGCAAGCGCGCGGAATTTGACCAGAACTGGCAGTATCCGAGCTTTCGTCGAGTGCAGCGGATCATCACGCTCGTGTGGGGATTGGTGTTCGTTGGGGAGTTCACGCTGCGCGTCGTGTTCATCTACACGCTCTCGCCCGCCACGGTGCTCGCGGTCTCGCCGCTCGTGCTCGGCGGTGCGAGCCTGCTGGCCGCGCTGTGGACGTTCAGCTATGCGGGGCGTGCCCGTAAAGCCGGGCTTGCGCGCCGGGCGGCCGCCGCGGGACGGTGAGCCCGCCGAACTGCCCTGGAGCGCTCGGCGCGGCGCACGCCCAAGCGGTCCGGCGGCGCCTTGCGCTATGATTCCGGACGTTGCGTGCCACAGATTTTTCACGGCGCGCCGTTCTGGAATTCCCTTACGGTGACATACCACGCTCTGCTCGCTCATCCCAGTTCGCCTGCGGCTGGCGCACTCACGCTCGCCGCTGAGGCGCAGCGACTGCGCGCCGATGCGCTGACACTGCGCTTCGTCCTGAGCGGGCCGCTGCAGCAGGTGCGCGTCCCCGCGGAGACCTCCGGCGCGCGCGCCGATGAGTTGTGGCAGCACACCTGTTTCGAGGCGTTCGTGGCTCTGCACGGCGTGCCGGGGTACTTGGAGTTCAACTTCTCCCCGTCGCTGGCATGGCAGGCCTACCGATTCAGTGCCCGCCGTGTGGGAATGACGCCCGCGGAACTGCCCGCGCCACCGGTCCTGACGGTCGGACACCGTGAACGCACCGGCGCCCCGGGGCCTGTGCGCGGTGCAGACGATGCGCTGGTGCTCGAGGCGCTCGTGGGCCTCCCCGAGCCCTATGCCGACGGCGGCCAGCCGTTGCAGCTCGCGCTCAGCGCAGTGCTCGAGGACGCCACCGGCGCTCTGTCGTATTGGGCGTTGCACCATGTGTCCGGACGGCCGGACTTTCATCATCCGGATGCGTTTGTGCTCACACTCGATGCGCTTGGCGCCATGCGCCGGCCGGTGACGGATCCGGCATGAAATTCGGCATCGACCGTCTGCTCGCCGATCCGGCCCTGCGCAGGCCACTCGCCGGCCGGCGCGTGGCGCTGCTCGCGCATCCGGCCTCGCTCACCCGCGGCCTGACACACAGCCTCGATGCGCTGGCGGCCCTCGGAGATCTGCGTCTGACGGCCGCCTTCGGTCCGCAACACGGGCTGCGTGGCGACAAACAGGACAACATGGTGGAGTCGCCGGACTTCACCGACCCCGTGCACGGCATCCCGGTGTTCAGCCTCTACGGCGAGGTGCGCCGGCCCACTGATGCGATGATGGACACGTTCGATGTCCTGTTGGTCGACCTGCAGGATCTGGGTTGCCGCGTCTACACGTTCGTGACGACACTGCGGTACATGCTCGAGGCCTGTGCACGCCATCGCAAGAGCCTCTGGGTGCTCGAGCGGCCGAACCCCATCGGCCGACCGGTCGAGGGGCTGCTGCTGCAGCCGGGAACGGAGAGCTTCGTCGGCGCCGGCGCGATGCCGATGCGTCACGGGATGACGCTCGGGGAACTGGCGCGCTGGTTCGTGCACACGCTGCAGCTCGACGTCGATTGCCAGGTGGTGCCGCTCGAGGGCTGGAACCCCCATGCCGCGCCCGGTTACGGCTGGCCGCTCGGGGAGCGCACCTGGGTCAACCCCAGCCCGAATGCGCCGAACCTGTGCATGGCGCGCTGCTATCCGGGCACCGTGATGCTCGAGGGCACGACGCTCTCGGAGGGCCGCGGGACGACACGGCCCCTCGAGCTGTTCGGCGAGCCGGGCCTCGACGTGCCGGCCCTGCTCGAGACGATGCACGCGCTGGCGCCGGCCTGGCTGCGCGGTTGCCGGCTGCGGCCGTGCTGGTTCGAGCCGACCTTTCACAAGCACGCCGGGGTGCTCTGCGCCGGGGTGCAGGTGCACGTCGAGGACCCGGTGCATTACGATCCTCGGGCATTCCGGCCCTGGCGGTTGATGGCCGTGGCGTTCAAGGCGCTGCGGCGGCTGCAGCCGCAGAGGCCGCTGTGGCGCGAGTTTCCCTATGAATACGAGCGCGACCGGCTTGCGATCGACGTCATCAACGGCGGGGACCCGCTGCGCCGCTGGGTCGATGACCCGGCGTCGGCGGCGGGCGATCTGGAGGCGCTGGCGAGTGCTGATGAGGCCGCCTGGCAGGACGCGCGGCGCCCCTTTTTGATATACTGAGATTTATCAAAGAGTTGCTGGCCAGGCTCACGCCCCGGCCTGCGGCGGTGCATCGCGCGACCGGCCGCAGCGGCACTCGCTTCCTGTTCGTTCCGGGCCGAGCCCGGTGCGTTATCCCGCCGACGCTCGACGCCGCAGGGCTGATTCCATGAACGCCGCACCCGACATTACCCGCTACCGCAAGCACTGGGCCGAACGCTTCGGTACGGCGCCTTTCCTGCCCATGACCCGCACCGAGATGGAGGCGCTGGGCTGGGACAGCTGCGACATCATCCTGGTCACGGGCGACGCCTACGTCGACCTGCCGAGCTTCGGCATGGCCGTCATCGGCCGGGTGCTCGAGGGGCAGGGGTTTCGGGTCGGCATCATCGCCCAGCCCGACTGGCACAGCGCCGAGCCGTTTGGGGCGCTCGGGCGGCCGAACCTGTTCTTCGGCATCACGGGCGGGAACATGGACTCCATGGTCAACCGCTACACCGCGGACCGCCGGCTGCGCAGCGACGATGCCTACACACCGGGCGGCATCGGCGGCAAGCGCCCCGACCGCTCGGTCATCGTGTATGCGCAGCGCGCGCGCGAGGCGTTCAAGGACGTGCCCATCGTCATCGGCGGCATCGAGGCGTCTCTGCGGCGCATCGCGCACTTCGACTACTGGTCCGAGAAGGTCCGCCGCTCCGTGCTGCTCGACTCGAAGGCCGACGTGCTCGTGTACGGCAACGGCGAGCGCCAGGTGTGCGAGATCGCCCATCGCCTGGCCGCCGGAGCGCGCATCGAGGAGCTCACCGACGTGCGCGGCACGGCGTTCGTGCGCAAGGCGTTGCCGGCGGGCTGGATCGAAATCGACTCGACGCACCTCGATGAGCCCGGTGCGCTCGAGCCGTATCCGGATCCTTATGCCATGACGCCGGCGCCGGCCGCTGCACCCGCCGCGGCGCGCGCCGGGGAGAACGTGGTGCGGTTCGTGCGCCGCGTGAAGAACGCCGACCGGGAGCGCAGCGTGATCCGCATGCCCTCCTACGAGCAGGTCGCCGCCGACCCGGTGTTGTATGCGCACGCCTCGCGCATCCTGCATCTGGAGGCGAACCCCGGCAACGCCCGGGCGCTCGTGCAGCGGCACGGGGACCTCGATGTGTGGCTCAATCCCCCGCCGATCCCGCTCAGCACCGCGGAGATGGACTGGGTGTACGAGCGGCCCTATCAGCGCCAGCCGCATCCGTTCTATGGCGAGGCGGCCATTCCGGCCTACAAGATGATCCGCTTTTCGGTCGCCATCCAGCGCGGCTGCTTCGGCGGTTGCTCGTTCTGTTCGATCACCGAGCACGAGGGTCGGATCATCCAGAACCGCTCCGAGGCCTCGATCCTGCGCGAGGTCGAGGACATCCGCGATCGGGTGCCGGGATTCACCGGGGTGATTTCCGATCTCGGCGGTCCGACCGCCAACATGTACCGCCTGGCGTGCCGCAGCCGGGAGATCGAGAGCGCGTGCCGGCGCCCCTCGTGCGTCTATCCGGGCATCTGCCCGAACCTCGACACCAATCACGCGCCGCTGATCGAACTGTATCGCAAGGTGCGCGAGCTGCCCGGAATCCGCAAGGTCCTCATCGCCTCGGGCGTGCGCTACGACCTCGCCGTGGAGTCGCCCGAATACGTCAAGGAACTCGCCCAGCATCACACCGGCGGGTACCTCAAGATCGCCCCGGAGGCGATC
>JAPTUI010000624.1 GCA_028067895.1 Pseudomonadota bacterium
TGGCTATGACGCCGCTCCCACCACCGTCTCAATGAGCGCTGTATAGCGCGCGAGCATGGTTTGCAGCGAAAACTCGTCGCGGGCGCGCTTGAGCGCGGCTTGCGCCAAGTCTCGGGCAAGTGCGGGCGAGGCAACGATGCGATGCACCGCATCCGCGAGCGCCGCGGGGTCTCGCGGCGCGACCAGCAGTCCGCTGCGCTCATCGAGGATGGTCTCAGGGCCGCCGCAGCGGGTCGCCACGACGGGAATGCCGCAGGCCATGGCCTCGACACAGGCGATGGAGAAGCCTTCGCTGCTCGAGCTCAGGACGAAGACATCGAGATTGTGCAGAACCGTAGCCACATCGGCACGTAGCCCGAGGAAGAAGAGCCGCTGCTCGAGGCCGAGATGCGCGCGCAGCCGCAGCAGCGCATCCGCCAGAGTGCCGCCATATTGTCCCGCAATGACGAAGCGGAACCGGTCCGACCGGTCGAGCAGGAGGCGCGCGGCCTGCAGGAAGGTCTCGTACGACTTGGCCGGGCGAATGTTGCCGATGGCGCCGATCAGAATGGCATCTGACGCAAGCCCGAGGGCCGAGCGGATCGAGGCGTCCCGTCCGGGACTGAACGTGGCCGTGTCGACACCGTTCGGGATGATCACGGCCCGCGAATCCGGGACTTTGAGCCGGGCGCGCAGCTGCTCGCGCAGGTGTGCGGACACGAATACCACTTGGCGCGAGCCGTGGCGGATGATCGCGGTCTTCAGCGCCGTGAAGCGGTCATGCGCGGCAATATCCGCGCCGCCGTGCAAGACCGAGATCACCGGAATGCGGGTGAGCATCCCCAGGGCGCTCGCGTAAATCGCCGAGCCGTACAAATGCGCGCAGATCACATCGGCCTTTACGCTGCGGGCAATCGCGGCGATCCGGCGCAGGTAGCCGACATTGAATGATCCCTGCGCGGATTCAATCAGGGGCTCGTGCCCGCTCGCGCGCAATTGCGCCGCGAGCCAATGGTCAGTGTCGATGACGGCGGTGCAGGCGAAACGGGCCGGATCGAGCTGCGTTGCACACTGCAGGAATACCGTTTCCGCGCCCCCAGGGCCACCGGTGTCAATCAGATGCAGCACCGATCTCATGGTACGGACGGATCCCTGTTCAGCCGATTGAAGATGATGTCATGGCGCTACAGACTCGCTGCACGGATCATGAGCGCAGAGCACAGGATGCCGGATAGTTGTGCGCAGCGCGCCGACTGTCCGACGAGGTCATGCCAATGATACATAAGAGGCACTGTCGCGGATAGACGACGGCGCCTGCCTGTCGCTAATGTGCGCGGGCTTTCAGACGCCCGCTGTCCGACAGTGCGCTCGGTCACATTGAGGATCGGTCGTGGCGCACGCAGGATGCAAACGTGCTAGCTTCGTCAGTGCGCAGCACCGGATCCACGCCAGGTGTGCAGGCGCGGGCAGTGCGCACAGGGTTTGGAGCCGTTGATTACCGCGGACAGAGTGTCTAACTGGATGGAGAGCGTCGGCAATGAATCGTCTCGGTGGTAACCTGTTGTCTGTTCTAGTGTGTGCCGTATGGTTCGGCGCGTCACCGTTGGCCTACGCACAGGCTCAGGTCTTGACCGATTTGCGGATCACCGGGCCCAGCATTCCGACTGTGGCTGGGTGGAGTATTCATGGTACTGGTCTATCTGTCGCGGCTACAACGCCGCCGCCTGTCAGTGGTGATGCGCCATATGCGCTTGAGGCTCAGTATCCGGCGGTGGGACCAAAAGGCGAAACCGCCGCGTACGCAAATTTCTACATTCCATCGAGTGATAGTAACGCGGAAAGCGTTTACATCGACTTCTGGGCGAAGATGCCGGGCAACCTCGGTGGTCTGAAGTTCGTGAAGATCTTTGGGAAGCGGAGTGATCCGGTGGGGTACGCGGACACAACTTTCCTGTTGGATTATACGGGGACTGATCCCGGTGGACTGCTCGCGGTGTACTTCGGTAATGGCATGAGCGAGGTGAACGATTCGCAAAGCTTGATCCGGCTTACTGATGTGGACTCCAACCTGGGCAGCAACAACGCGCGGGCGGTCGTCCTAACGCCTCAGGATCAATACTTCAGCAGTTCCGACTGGGGTACTAGCTGGCATCACTTCCTCATGCATGTAAGATTTAATACCAATACGGATCCGACCGCACAGGATCCGAATCCAAACGGCGAGATTTATCTCGAGATCGATGGTAAGGTCTATGTTGACGCCACCGACCTGTCTAACCGATACATCAGCGCCACGAATGGAGACAATGGACCGATCGCGTTCGTTCAGTTCTTCGGTTGGGCGCAGACGGATGCGCAACCTTTCACGATCTGGTATGACAACATCGTTATCTCGACGGGCGGGTTCGTGTCCGATCCGGCGCCCGCACCGATGACGACTGTCAGACTGCAGTGACGAGGGCGCAACGTACTGAGCTGCAACAGGGTCGATCGGCACGGAGAGTCTGGATCTGAACTTCGCGCCGGCAAGCGTAGGGCGCTGGCCATCTGTAAAAGATCCGCCAACCGCTTTTCGAATGCGGCGCGCTCCTGAAGGAACCAGGCCCGTGCGGCGTGACAGCGAGTTCGATAATCGTTCTCCTCCATCGTTATGGACTGCGACACGGCACGCTCGATATCCGTTCGGTCGAGTTGTGCGAACCGCCCGTAGCGCATGGGCTTCGACGAGCAGGTCCGTACCAACACTCCGCGGCTCTCGTCGACCAGCTCGTTCATGGGCGGAAAATCGGTGGTGATCACCAGGGCGCCGCAGCTCATGCCCTCCACGATGGTGTGACCGAAGCCTTCGGAATTCGAACAGCAGACGTGCACGCCGCAACGCTGCATGTGTCCGCGGAGTTCTCCGTCAGAGCACCAGTCCTTGATCAGGGTGAGGTTGTGCGCAGCGTCGGCTGCGATGGGCGAAATGCCCGCCAAGATCGTCAGATGTGGCCATTCGGGATGATGGTGCCACGCATCGATGATCTCCGCGGTGCCTTTCTGCCGCCCGCCGCTCGCGATGTGTAGATATTCGCGACGGTCGGGTGTCGCCTCCCCTGAAAAGCGATCTTCACTGGTAAAGCCGAGATAGTAGACGGGCAGATCGCGGCGCGCGAACGTGTTGGCCGCATCCCTCGATTTGCAGGCGATCACATCCATCAGCTCCAGCTTCCATTCGTCCTCGGGGATGAGCCATTCGGGATTTGGCACGAAGATCTTGTACGAGCTGTCGAGCAAATCAGGCAGCGGCAGTCTTTCGAGGAATATTTTCACCGCGGGTCGCTCCGGCGAGCGCCAGCGGGCAACGGCCTGCAGAGCCTTAATGGCCCGGAGCGGTCCTCCGGTGAGCTTGCGTGCGGTTTCGATAGTGGCGATTTCGTCGAAGACCGTGGAGCGATGCGGGGGCGTGATCTGGGTCCGGACGAGAAATCCGAGCCTGGCGATGGATGAGGTGAGAATCTCGAGATCGCTGCGGATCCCTTTCGGGTTCTCGTAGGCGATCAGTGTGCAGGACGGCATGAGCGCAGGGGCGGGCGCGGGTCTGATACGGATTCTTGGCGCCGTGCGCGCTGCTTCGGGGCTCGCCGTACGGACTTGGTCCGGGATCTTGGGGACATAACGCAGGCCTTGTACCACAAGCACGGCACTACGGGACGGCCGGAGACGGGGCCGTTCGCGACGAACGCTTGACCCCGCGCCGAAACTGTGACGGCGGTCGCGCGCCGGCGGGTGGTTTCGGTCCGAGGGGGGCGCCCGATCACCGGCGGTGGGCGGATTAATGCGCACAGATGCGCAGCGCCCGGATCCACTGAATCGCTTCCCGGAACCCGGGCCCGGGGTCACTCAGGCGGAAGATTTCTTGACGGCACCGCAGATCCAGGCCAGAGCGCGCAAAGGCGGCGAGCGCACGGGTTTTGTGCTCGATGCCCCCGGAATCCGCGCGCAGCTCGAGAAGGAGACTGTCGAGATCCCCGAGGAACCAGCGGAGCCGTCGCCCGACGCGGTAGGGCGCTGGAGAATCCACGGGCTTGCCCTGGGTCATCTGGTACAGGAGCCACGGAAAGTCGATGCCGGAATCGATCGCCAGTTGCAGGGAGCCCCAGAATCGGCCGTTGACCTCCATCAGATAGGCCGTGCCGTCGGCGGCAACCCGGAATTCAACCATGGCCACCCCAGTCCATCCGACCGCGGTGAGCAGCTGAGCGGCGGCGGACTGCAAGGCCGGATCGAGTGGCACACTTTCGCTGAGCACACTGACCCCGCCGGTCGGCGGTTTTTCCCGCAACCGCCGATGGGCGAACCACGCCGTCGGACCAGATGGTCCATAGAGCGCAAATACGCCGGCGCCGTAGCCCGGCACGAAGCGCTGGACCAGGCAGGGTAGATCGCCGAGCCAGGACAGCGAGCGCACCGTCGAGGGCAGCGCGGCTGCGCGGTGAACGATTTGTACACCCGTGGCGCGGACTTGATTATCCTTCAGGTATCGCGACCGTGCGGGTTTGAGCACGACGGGGAAGCCAAAGACGTGAGCCGCGTCGACCAC
>JAPTUI010000143.1 GCA_028067895.1 Pseudomonadota bacterium
TGACACGTCGCTCCGGATCCTCGATCCGCGGAGAACATCCCTCCCGGCGGGGCAACAAGGTATTCAAGCGCGCCCTGTTGCTCTCGGCCTTCGCTGCGCTGCGCGACCCGCTCTCCCGCGCCTACTACGAGCGCAAGGTCAGTCAGGGCAAGCGGTACAACCAGGCCCTGATTGCTCTCGCTCGGCGCCGCTGTGACGTCTTGTTCGCCATGCTGCGTGATCGGACCTTCTACCACCCGCTCACCCCCAAGGCTGCTTGACAGAAACATAGGGGCACCCCCCTCCGCACACGCACGCTTACCGTGGTCTATGCAACACCGGTGCGGGGTCACTGTGCGGGACGATGGCAGTCTGCGGTTGACTCGCGGCCGTGCATGAGTATGCCGGTGCGCGCAGTTGTGGCCGCGCTGTGCGCAGGGTGCGGGCCGCACCGATGGGTTCAGGCGGCCGGATCCGACTGGCGGCGATTGCGCAGCGCTTTCTCTAATTCGACCGCCGTAAGAACGATCAACGCCGTAGCGATGCAGATGCTGAGTTGCAGCACGCTCAGCGACGCGGTGCCGAAGATCGGGTGCAGCACGGGGATATACACGACGAGCAGCTGCAACGCCGCTGCGATCGATACTGCGAACAGCAGCGGCACGTTGCCTAGTAGCCGCAGCGAGAAGATGGAGGTGCGTTCTGAGCGAATGGCGAGGACGTGCCCGATCTGGGTGAAGCACAGCGTTGTGAATGCGACGGTGCGCCACGCGCTCGAGCCGCTCTGGACCGCCCAAGCCTCGGTCCCCAGCGTCAGTGCGGCCATGAGCATGCCGAAGATTAGGGCATGCGCGCCGAGACCCCGGGCGAACAAGCTCTCCGCCGGTGCGCGCGGCGGGTGGTTCATGAGATCCGATTCCGCGGGCTCTGTCGTGAGCGCAATGCCGGGCAAGCTGTCGGTGACGAGGTTGATCCACAGGATCTGAATCGGCAACAGCGGGACAGGCAGCCCGAGAAACGGGGCGAGGAAGACGGTCCAGACTTCGCCGGAGTTCGTCGTGAGGATGTAGCGCACGAACTTGCGCAGGTTGTCGTAAATGCGTCGGCCTTCGCGGACCGCGCCGACGATGGTCGCGAAATTGTCATCGAGCAGGACCATGGCGCTCGCTTCGCGCGCAACGTCAGTGCCGGTGATGCCCATGGCGACACCGATATCCGCCCGCTGCAGCGCGGGTCCGTCGTTGACCCCATCGCCAGTCATCGCAACGATCTGGCCGTCGTTCTGCAGTGCGGTCACGATCCGAACCTTCTGTTCGGGGGCGACCCGGGCGTACGCGTGGACGTTGCGGACCTGCTCGGCCAGCGCGCTGTCGCCGAGCGCCGCGAGCTGCGTGCCGGTGAGGACCGTGCCGCCTTCGGCGAGGAGCCCGATGCGCCGTGCGATGGCACGTGCGGTTGCCGGATGATCGCCCGTGATCATGACTGGTACGATACCGGCGGTCCGGCAGGCGGCCACCGCTTCGGCGACCTCGGCTCTCGGCGGATCGAGCAGACCGACCAACGCCAGGAACTGCAGATGCGATTCGAGTGTCGCCGCATCGGGCTGAGGCTGCTGATCCCAGTGGCGGCGCGCAAACGCGAGCACGCGCAGGCCGTGGGCCGCCATGCGGTCGGCTGCCTGTAGGAGCCGCTTACGGTCGATCGGGACGGTCCGGCCGTCCCGGCTCTCCGTGTCGCACAGCGGGATTAGTGATTCCGCAGCGCCCTTGGTGATTGAAAGGAAGCTGCTGTCGGCGCAGCGGTGGACCGTGCTGGTCCGTTTACGATGGGCATCGAAGGCGATCTCGGCCACGCGCGGAGCTTCCCGCGCCGCCGCGTCGCGCCGCCGACCCTGGTGCGACGCGGCGAGTAGCAGGGCGATCTCGGTGGGATCGCCGCGCGGAGTATCGGTGGAGTCGAAGTCGGCATCATGGCTGATCGCCATCGCCTGCAGCAGTGCATCCCAGCTGGCCCCGGCGCCGAAGGCCGTGTGCAGTGCGCCGTCGCAATAATACGCATTGACGCGCATCTCGTTCGTGGTGAGCGTGCCGGTTTTGTCGGAACAGATGTACGTGACGGAACCGAGCGTTTCGACTGCCGGCAGCCGCCGGACGAGGGCCCGGTTGGCCGCCATGCGGCGCGCGCCCAGCGCAAGTGCGATGCTCACCACCGCCGGAAGCGCCTCGGGAATGGCGGCCACGGCGAGACTGAGCGCCGTGAGCAGCATCGGCATTGCGGGTTCTCCGCGCAGAATGCCGGTGACGAATACCAGCGCGCAGATGATCGAGACCAGCGCAACCAGCTGCCGTCCCAGCTTTTCCAGGCGCCGCTGCAGCGGCGTGCGCGGTCGCTGGTGCTCGACGAGGAGCGATGCAATGTGCCCGAACTCGGTGCTCATCCCGCTCGCCACGACCCAGCCGAGCGCGCGCCCCGCAGTGACCGTGGTGCCTTTGAAAGCCATATTCGCTCGCTCCGCGAGCGGAGTCCCCGCGCCGATCGGGGTGACGATCTTGTCGAGCGGAACGGACTCTCCGGTGAGCGCCGATTCGTTCACGCGCAGCCCGGCCGCTTCGGTCAGTCGCAGATCCGCCGGAACGATGTCGCCGGCTTCGAGTACGACCGCATCTCCTGGCACGAGATCCGCCGAGGCAACGAGGTGAGGTTTGCCATCGCGCAGCACCTTGCTGGTCGGCGCGGCGATCGCCTTCAGTGCCGCCATGGCCCGCTCGGCACGCAGCTCCTGGGAAGCGCCCAGCGCGGCGTTGAGCAACACGACGACCAAGATCACGACCACGTCCGAGAGTTCCCCGATGAACCCGGACAGCACCGCGGCCCCGATCAGCACCAAAGTCGTCAGATCCGCGAACTGGGCGTGCAGCATCATGACCAGCGAACGTCTGCGGGGCTCGATCAGGACATTCGGGCCGCACTGGCGCAGGCGCGCCGCAGCTTCATGACTACTCAGGCCGCGCGCTGACGTCGCGAGCGCCGCAGCGACTTCCGCGACGCTCTGAGCGAACCAATGCGGTGCCATGTCGTGCGGCAGTGGATCGATGCAAGGTGTGCCGCGCTCACGGAGTGTGTCTGCCGTCGGGCGTTGCGACGGGTCGGCGTTGTGGTTCACGGTGCGATGTTCACAATTCGGCGCTCCCCCGTGCTGCGCGATCGCGCGGCGGTGTGCATACGCCTGGCGCAGCGCTCTTCGTTGGGTGAAGTTCCCTCATTCGATGTCCCTCGCCTTACCTCAGCAGGGAGTCGTTCCACAGGATCCGGTTCATATCGGGCGAGACAGCGTCTCGCGGGTCGTGGCCACCCGTTGGGGGGGCCGACTCGAGGGCAGTTCACGCCACGTTCGGTCGGCGAGGAAAGCGCGGCGGCCGTCGAAGACACATACCGCGATGGCGCCGGAATGACCGCCGCGGCTCGTGACTTCGCACAGTTTGCCCCGGTCCGAGCGCGTGTACCAGTGGCGCGAGTGCGGTGCGCCGAGGGATGGGTTCATGGGCTGCGGTCCTCCTCACGGAGTTGCTGCGCATTGCCCGGAGGCCACTGGTTGCCGCCTATTCGCAATTGTGTGGATCCCCACGCCGAATGGGTGTAAAGGGAGGCGATTCCGTTGATTCCCCTGGCGAGTTTCCGTCGCACGCGTCGAACTATCCCAGGGACACCAGCCGGCCGGGATTCAGGGCAGCGATCGGCAGTTTGCCCGCCATGGCGGGGTCCTGCGCCCCCCGCCTTCAGGCGGCCGAAAAGTCCGCGAAATGGGTCGAAGATGTCCGGATGTACGCATGAGGATGGCTAGATTCCAGAGGCCTTTGGGGCTGAACAGAGACGGGAGAACGGGTGCGAGACGAGCGGCTGGCTGTCGGCGTGGACTGTCGGCCGTATGGCCGGCGATCACCGGCTTGAGCCGTATCCCGGAAACCCTCGCCTTCAGGCGAGGGTATGTTCATGCGCCTCGCCGGTCTGGACGAGGTGCTCGGCGCACTCTTCGGGGAGCTGCCGAAATGAGCCGGGGCGTCACGGTCGCCGCTGTCGGGTCGCTACCTGCGCTTTTGCCCCCGATCAAGCTGCGGCCCGCCGGTTCATCGAGTTCTTCACCGCCAATATCCGCAACCCCAATACACGACGGGCTTACGTCCGGGCAGCGTGGTGTGGCTCGGGTCGTTCGGACAGATTTCCGGGTGGGATAGGTGGGCGACCCTGCTGAGTTGATTAAACACGGTAACGGTTCTGTCTTCAACTCTTGATTTTGGATTTTACATCTATCGGGTCTCCTGCGTGCGGCGCCGAAGGCGTCGCGCAGTCTGCCGCCTTCGGCGGCAGAAGTCCGCGCTTGCAAAGAACGCGGGCCTGTCGGTGCCTGCGACGCTCCGAGAGAGGAAAGTCTGCTTTTTTCGGAGGCGCGAGTAAAAGCGGCCGCATAGGAAGCCCTGAGAGTGGCGATCATGGGGGCGCCCGCTACCTCACCACCTCTCGGATTTCGATCCCGGCTGCTGCGCGTCGTCATTGCGATCCTTCAGGCCACCGCGGGGAGCTCT
>JAPTUI010000438.1 GCA_028067895.1 Pseudomonadota bacterium
GAGGTCCCGGCGTGCCTCGCGCCACAGCACGATCAGGTGATTGTCCTCGCAGTCGAACCCCTTGGTGTGACTGACTTCGTTGGCCGCGATCATGTCGAGATTCTTGCGCAGCAGCTTGGCGCGTGCATGGTGTTCCACGGACTCGGTTTCGGCGGCAAACCCAACGACGAACGGCCTGTTAGGCCGTGCGGCGACGCTCGCCAGCACGTCGATGGTTCGCTCCATCTCGAGCTGCAGACGCTCGCTCGTCTTCTTGATCTTCTGACCGGATGGGTTCGCCGGCCGGTAGTCTGCGACCGCCGCCGTAGAGATGAAGATGTCGGCGCTCGCGACCTCGGCTTCGACTGCCGCGTGCATTGCCTCAGCGGTCTCTACGTCCACGCGCCGTACGCCCGGCGGCGTTGGCAGCGCCACCGGCCCGCTGACCAACACGACCTCAGCGCCCGCCTCGCGCGCCGCCTGTGCGACGGCAAAGCCCATCTTGCCGGAGCTTCGATTGCTGATGAAGCGCACCGGGTCGATGCGCTCGCGGGTCGGACCGGCAGTGATCAGGACACGGCGGCCGCGCAGCGGTCCGGCCGCGGGCAGCAGCGCCTCGAGCCGCTCGGCGAGCTCGGTCGGCTCGAGCATGCGGCCCTCGCCGACCTCCCCGCAGGCCTGGGCGCCCTCGGCCGGACCGAGAATCCACACGCCGCGCGCGCGCAGCTTCTCGATGTTGGCGACGGTCGCCGCGTTGGCCCACATCAGGCGATTCATCGCGGGCGCCACGGCAATCGGCGCGGCGCTCGCCAGGCACAGCGTCGCCAGCAGGTCATCGGCGCGCCCCTGGGCGAGCCGAGCAATGAAGTCGGCGGTGGCCGGCGCCACCAGCACCGCTTCCGCCCAGCGCGCAAGCTCGATGTGCCCCATGGCGGCTTCCGCAGCGCTGTCCCAGAGGTCGGTGCGTACGGGCCGGCCGGAGAGGGCCTGGAAAGTGAGCGCGCCGATGAACTCGCGGGCCGCAGCGGTCATCACCACCTGTACATCGGCGCCGCGCTCGCGTAGCCGCCGCACGAGCTCTGCGCTCTTGTAGGCGGCGATGCCCCCGGTGACGCCGAGCAGAATGCGTTTGCCTTGCATGTTTCCGATTATCCGGCCCGTCTCCCTGCGGACGCAAACCGCTCGTGCGCATTTGTGCATGAACCGAGAGGGAATTGGCCTGCCCAAACCGCCCGCCGGGCGCGAGGATCGAGCGCCGCGCATCGGAGTTGCTCCATGTCACTGAATGCATCGGTCCCGAGACTCGCCATCCGCGACTGGCCGCGCACCGAGCGGCCGCGCGAGAAACTGCTCGATCGCGGCCCGCGGGCGCTGTCCGACGCGGAACTCCTCGCGCTGCTGATTGGTTCGGGGACGCCCGGCTGCTCGGCGGTCGAGCTCGCCCGTGGTCTGCTCGGAGATTTCGGCTCGCTGCGCGCACTGCTGCTCGCCGAGCGGTCCCGCTGGACGCGCAAGGGACTCGGTCCGGCTCGCTATGCGGCCGTCCAGGCCGCCGTGGAGCTGGCGCGCCGGCACCTGCAGGAAGAGCTGCGCTCAGGCCTGCCGCTGACGACGCCGCAGGCTGCGTTCCGCTTCCTGCAGGCACAGCTTCGCGACCGGCCCTATGAGGTATTCTGCTGCCTGTACCTCGACAACCGACACCGGCTGATTGCATTCGAGGAACTGTTCCGCGGCACGGTCGACTGCGCTCAGGTCCATCCGCGCGAGGTGCTGCGCCAAGCGCTGCTGCATAATGCGTCGGCGCTGATCCTGGCGCACAATCACCCCTCGGGCGGCCTGGAACCGAGCCCGGCGGACGAGGCCATCACGCGGCGGCTGAAAGCCGGACTGTCTCTCATGGACATGCGAGTGGTGGATCACGTCATCGTCGGCGGCAGCCACTGCTATTCATTCGCCGAGCATGGGCTCCTGTAAGGGAGGCTTGCCCGAGCGGCAGACTGCTGGTATAAAGGCCGGCTCCTGCGGGCGGGTCATCCCTTCCCGTGCCAAGTATTTGATTTTTAAGGTCGTTGCATATGTCGCGCGTCTGCGAGATCACCGGCAAAGGGCCGGCCGTCGGAAATCGCGTCTCCCACGCGAACAACAAGAAGCGTCGTCGCTTCCTGCCGAACCTGCATACCCAGCGGTTCTGGCTCGAGACCGAGAAGCGCTGGGTGTCGCTGCGCATTTCCGCGCACGGCCTGCGCACCATCGAGAAGAAGGGCATCGATCAGGTCGTGGCCGACCTGCGGGCCCAGGGCATGAAGATCTGACGGTAGGAGCTCACCCATGCGTGACAAGATCAAGCTGCTCTCGAGCGCCGGTACCGGCCACTTCTACGTGACCACCAAGAACAAGCGCCTGCACCCGGACAAGATGGAAGTGCGCAAGTTCGATCCGGTGGCGCGCAAGCACGTCGCCTACAAAGAAGCCAAGATCAAGTAATCCTGCGGCCGCGGGCCTTCAGGCCCGCGGCTCGATTCCGCGCAGGTGCCGGTGGGCCGAAATCCAGGCCCCGAGCCAGCCCAAGGCCATCCCGCCGCCGAACAGCGCGGCCAGTGCCCGTCCTTCGAGCCCGTTCAGGGTGAACTCACTGCCGTAGAGCAGTGCCAGGTGCGCCACGGGCGCGCGCAGGGCGAGTACCGCCCCTTCGAGCACCAGCCAAGCGAGCAGCGCCCCGCCGAGACCGTAGATCATGCCCGTGTAAAGGAAGGGTCGACGCACGAATGCGTTCGAGCCGCCAACCAGCTTGGTCACCTCGATCTCAGCACGCCGATTGAGGATCTCCAGACGGATGGTGTTGCCGATCACGGCGAGCACCCCGGCGCCAAAGAGAATTGCGGCGATCGAAACCAGCCGATGCAACACCGCCAGCATCGCCTCGAATCGCATGACCCACTGTGCGTCGAGCTGCACCATGCGCACTTCCGGCCAGCGCGCGAACGTGCGCTGCAGCTGCTCGAGCGCGGCCGCGGCGCTCGAGCGTGGCTCGGGCACGACGCGCAGCACATTCGGCAGCGGGTTGCTCGGCAGCGCATCGAGCGCCGCGCCGAACCCAGAGTACTTGCGTAACTGCCGCAGTCCCTCTGCGGCGGAGATGACCTGCACGCTCGCGACACCGTGGACCGCACGCGCCTCGACGGCCAGCTGGCGCGCCCGCGCGAGCGGCACACTGCTGCGCAAATAGATCGACATGTCGATCGCGCGCCCGAATTCCCCCGTGGCCGACTGGGCATTGCGCACCAGCATCCCGAGCGCCGCCGGCAGTGCCAGGGCCAGTCCGATGACCAGCAGCGTCAGCACCGTGGCGAGCGGCGCACGGACCAAACGCCCCAGCGCACCGAGCAGCGCCTGGGTATGCCGGGTGATGAGTGTGGCGGGTGTCATGGGCCCCTCAGCGGCTGGCGACGAGCGACGGCAGCGGATTGGCGCTGCCATCGGTGAGCTGCCCATCCGAGAGCGTGATCTCGCGGCTGACGAACTCGCGCACCACGTGCAGATCGTGCGTCGCCACCAGCACCGTCACACCCACCTCGCTGAAGCGTTTGAACAAGCGCATCACTTCGAGGGCCAGATCCGGGTCGAGGTTGCCGGTTGGCTCATCGGCCACGATGATCGGCGGCTTGCCGACGATCGCGCGAGCGATGCCGACGCGCTGCTGTTCCCCGACGGACAGCTCCACCGGGAGCATGCGCTCCTTGCCGAGCAGCCCCACCTGGTCGAGCGCCGCACGGACCCGCTTGTCGATCTCCTTCAGCGGCGCCCCGGCGACCACCAGCGGCAGGGCTACGTTGTCGAACACCGGGCGGTCGGCGAGCAGCTTGTGATCCTGGAACACCATGCCGATCTGGCGGCGAAACGCCGGGATGTGGCGAGCATGCAGCCCCCCGATGCTGTGTCCGTTGACGCTCACCGTGCCGCGCGACGGGCGCTCGAGGAGCGCGATCAACTTCAGCAGCGTGCTCTTGCCCGCGCCGGAGCGGCCCGTGATGAACACCAGTTCGCCACGCCCGACGAAGAACCCAACGTTGGTCAGCGCCTCACGACCGTTCGGATAGCGCTTGCTGACGCGCTCGAACTGGATCATGCCGGCGCCTCGGCCCCTTCCAGGCGCGGCCCCTCGACCAGCGCGGCGGCAAACGCCTGCGCGTCGAATTCCCCGAAGTCGCCCGGCTGCTCACCGATGCCGATGAAACGGATCGGCAACCCCAGGCGGCGCGCAATGGCAATGACGATACCGCCTTTGGCAGTGCCGTCGAGCTTCGTGATCACCAGTCCGCTCACCCCCACCGCCTCGTGAAACTGCACCGCCTGCGCGAGCGCATTCTGGCCCTGATTGGCATCGAGCACGAGCAGCACCTCATGCGGCGCCTGCGGATCGCCGCGGTGCAGAACCCGCTTGATCTTCTTCAGCTCCTCCATCAGATGCGACTGGCTGTGCAGCCGTCCGGCCGTATCCGCGATCAGCACATCGGTGCGGCGCGCGCGCGCGGACTGCAGCGCATCGAACACCACCGCGGCCGGATCGGCGCCG
>JAPTUI010000522.1 GCA_028067895.1 Pseudomonadota bacterium
ATCACGGTCTCGGGCGAGAAGATGTCGAAATCGCGCGGCACCGGCATCAGCCCGCTGCGCTACCTCGAGCTCGGCATGAACCCGGAGTGGCTGCGCTACTACATCGCCGCGAAGTTGAACGGCAACGTCGAGGACCTGGACTTCAATCCCGATGACTTCCTTGCGCGGGTCAACAGCGATCTGATCGGCAAGTACGTGAACATCGCGAGCCGCGCGGCGAGCTTCATCAGTCGTCATTTCGACGGGGCGATCGCCTATCCGAGCGGCACCGAGGCACTCAGCGCCCGTGCCAGTGCGCTGCTCGAGCAGGTGCGCGCCAGCTACGCGGCGCGCGAATACGGCCGCGCGATGCGCGAGATCATGGCGTTCGCCGATGCACTGAACCAGCAGTTCGACGCGCGTCAGCCGTGGGTGCTCGCCAAGAACCCGGCTGAACGCGAGGCCTTGCAGGACAGCTGCGCGCAGGCGCTCTACGGCTTCAAGATCCTCACCTGTCTGCTCGCCCCGGTGCTGCCGGCCGTGGCCGAGCGCGTCGCGCGCGAGCTGTTCGGACTCGATCGAGCGCTCACGTTCGCCGATGTGCTCGAGCCGCCGCGGCACATCCGTCCCTACCAGCACCTGATGACGCGCGTCGAGGCGAAGCAGCTCGATGCGCTGCTCGAGCCGCCAGCCCCGCCCGCCACCTCGGCCCCGACGGCCCCGACGGCTCCGGCCGCCCCGACGGTCGCAACGGTCGCAGCGGCCGCAACGATCTCGCTCGACACCTTCAAGCAGGTCGATCTGCGCGTGGCGCGCATTGCCGCGGCCGAGACCGTGGCCGGCGCCGAGAAGCTGCTGCGCCTGACGCTCGACCTCGGCACCGAGCAGCGCACGGTATTCGCGGGCATCAAGGCCGCGTACGACCCGGCCACGCTGGTCGGGCGCCTGACGGTGATGGTGGCCAACCTGGCGCCGCGCAAGATGAAGTTTGGTCTGTCGGAGGGGATGGTGCTCGCCGCGAGCGGCCCGCAGGGCGGGCCGTTCCTGCTCGCACCGGACGCCGGCGCCGTGCCCGGCATGCGCATCAGCTGAGGTCGGCCCCTCCCCCGTGAACCGCGTCGAGGCCATCGAGGCGCTGCTGCCGCAAACCCAATGCACGCGCTGCGGGTATCCGGGCTGCCGGCCATATGCCGAGGCCGTTGCGCAGGGCAGCGCCGAGATCAACCAGTGCCCGCCGGGCGGGGCGGCGGTGATCGGCCGACTCGCCACGCTGCTCGGGCGTGCGCCCCTGCCGCTCGACCCTGCCCGCGGCCGCGAAGGCCCCCCGCTGCTGGCCTACATCGACGAACAGGCCTGCATCGGCTGCGCCAAGTGCCTGCCGCCCTGCCCGGTCGATGCCATCATCGGTGCACGCAAGCAACTGCACACGGTCGTGGCCGAACTGTGCACGGGCTGCGAGCTGTGCCTCGCGCCCTGTCCGGTCGACTGCATCACTCTGATCCCGCGCCCGGCGCTACCGCCCCCGCCGGCGCCGGCCGTCAACCGCTTGCGCTACGCCGCGCACACGGCCCGCCTGGAACGCCGGGCACGCGAGCGCAGTGCGCTGCTCGCGGCGCGCAAGCGCCTCGCGGGCGCCGAACCCTCAGGAAACTGATCGGCATGCACCCGGCCACCCGTCACGCCCTGTACCGCCGCCTGCGCGACGCCAATCCCCATCCGCGCAGCGAGCTCGAGTACAGCAGCCCCTTCGAGCTGCTCGTGGCGGTCATGCTCTCGGCGCACACCACCGACAAGAGCGTCAACGCCGCGACGCGCAAGTTGTTCCCCGTGGCGAACACGCCCGGGGCCCTGGTCGCGCTCGGCGTCGAGGGCGTCAAGCCCTACCTGCGCACGGTGGGCCTCTACAACGCGAAATCGAACCATCTGATCGGCCTCAGCCGCCAAATCCTCGAGCGGCACGGCGGGCAGGTGCCGCGCGAGCGGACCGCGCTCGAGGCCCTGCCGGGTGTCGGGCGAAAGACTGCGAACATCATCCTGAACATCGTGTTCGGCGAGGCCGAGATCGCAGTGGACACGCACATCTTCCGGGTCGCCAACCGCACCGGGCTCGCCCCGGGGCGCACGCCGCTCGCGGTCGAGCAGGCCCTGAGGCGCAATACCCCGGAACCGTTCAGGTACGACGCGCACCATTGGCTGCTGCTGCACGGACGCTACGTGTGCACCGCACGCGCCCCGCAGTGCGCCACGTGCATCCTCGCCGATCTGTGCGAGTATCCGCACAAGGGCGCCGCGGCGCCGGTGACCCGCCGAGCGGGCACACGGGCCGGGCGGCGCCGCAGCACCGCCTGAGCACCATGCCCGTATTCGCCCAACAGAGCCGCGAACAGCTGCGCCAGATGTATCTCTCGGCGTGGCGCAAGTACCGCGCCCAGCAGCCGCTCGAGCCGCTCGAGGCGCAGATCGCCACACTCATCGCCGAACACGCTGAATATGTCCCGCTGCTGGAGTCCCCCGAGGCGCTCGGGGCGGAGTTCACTCCGGAGGGGGGCCGCCAGAATCCCTTCCTGCACCTCGGTCTGCACCTGGCGGTGCGCGAGCAGGTCGCAACCGATCGGCCCGCGGGCATCGCCGCGATCCACCGCGACCTCACGGCCCGGTTCGGGGACGTCCATGCCGCCGAGCACGCCATGCTTGAGCGGCTCGCCGAGACGCTCTGGGACGCGCAGCGCGCCGGGCGCATGCCCGACGAGCAGCGCTACCTTGAGCGCCTGCGGCTGCTCTAGCGGCTCGCACCACGCCGCGAACCGACGCCGGTCGATCGGACCGCCGGCGGCGCCGGCCACCGGCCCAAATGCCTGTGCCGGTGCCTCTGCGCCCGCCTTCCCGGGCATCCCTGTCCGTCCGCGCGCGCAGCCGCTGGCCCGGGCGCGGGCCGGTGCAGCGGGGTAGCGCCGGCTCCGGCTGCCCCTGCAGCTACGCTGCTGCTACACTGAATACCGGGCGCGCACTGAGGACCGCACATGGGTTGGAGCGGCGCGGAGAGCTCGACGGGCGGGGATTCGCCTGAGCGGCTGAGTCTCGATGAGCTCCGGCAGATGCAGCTCGAGCGGCTGCGCCACTGTGTTCGGCATGCCTGCGAGAACGTCCTGCACTACCAGCGACGCTTCGCCGAACACGGCGTGGGCCCTGAGGACCTGCGCACGCTGGAGGATCTGGCGCGCTTCCCGTTCCTGACCAAACAGGACTTCCGGGCCAATTACCCCTTCGGCCTGTTCGCCGTGCCGCGCGATCAGATCGTGCGCATCCATACCTCGAGCGGTACGAGCGGCAAGCCCACCGTCGTCGGCTACACCGCCCGGGACCTCGAGATCTGGGCGAGGCTGATGGGCCGGTGCATTCGCGCCGCCGGAGCGCGCACCGGGGACATCGTACACATCGCCTACGACTACGGTCTGTTCACCGGCGGACTCGGCTCGCACGCGGGCGCCGAGCATCTGGGCTGCACCGTGATCCCGGTGTCAAGCGGCCGCAGCGCCTGGCAGATCGAGCTGATGGAGGATTTCCGGCCCGACATCCTCATGGCGACACCCTCCTACGCCCTCAATCTCGCCGATGCGTTCGAGGCGCGTGGGCTCGATCCGCACCAGAGTTCGCTGCGCATCGGGATCTTCGGCGCCGAACCCTGGAGCGAGGCGACGCGCGCGGCGTTGCAACTGCGGCTCGGGCTCGAGGCGTTCGATCTGTACGGGCTGGCCGAAGTCATGGGGCCAGGAGTGGCGTGCGAAACCGCGGGCGGACCGCTCGGTTTGACGCTGTGGGAAGATCACGTATACCCCGAAGTGATCGATCCCAACACCGGCCAGGTGCTGCCGGACGGAGAGGAGGGCGAACTGGTACTCACCTCGCTCACCAAGGAAGCGCTGCCGGTGATTCGCTACCGCACGCATGATCTGACGCGGCTGCTGCCCCCACAATGCGGCCCAATGCGGCGTATTGCCCGGGTGAGCGGCCGCACCGACGACATGCTGGTCATCCACGGGGTCAACGTGTTCCCCTCGCAGATCGATGCGCTCCTGGCGCGATCGGGCGGCTTCTCTCCGCACTACAAGCTGGAAATCACCCGGCACGGGCCTCTCGATGACCTCACGGTGCACGCCGAGACGCTCTCGCGCCAGTATCAGAGCGACGCGCAGCTGCGTGCCGCCGCCGAGGACCTGGCGCATGAGATCAAGACATTCATCGGCGTCAGCGTCACCGTGGTAGTGCACCGGGCGGGGACGATCGAGCGAGCCCCGGGCAAGTCGACCCGGCTGATCGAGCGGCGAGCCGCGGCGCGCTGAGCGGCCGCGGCTCGCCCTGAACCGGCTCAGCCCTTCCTGGGGGGGTACAGGTCGGTGAGCGTGCCTTCTAAGGCCTCCGCCGCTGCGCCCACCGTCTCCGAGAGTGTCGGGTGCGGGTGGATGGTGAGCCCGACGTCAGCCGCATCGCAGCCCATCTCGATCGCGAGCGCCACCTCGCTGATCAGCTCACCGGCGTTGGTCCCGACGATACCGCCACCGAGCACCCGGCGG
>JAPTUI010000554.1 GCA_028067895.1 Pseudomonadota bacterium
TGCAGGGTGCACTGCACTCGCAGCTGCCGGCGCAGATGCTCATGGGCTTCGGGCTGCTCTCGGTGGTGCTGGCCTCGTTCCTGCTCTGGCGGCAGCGCGATATCAAGCGGCTGTTCGCCTACTCATCGATCGAGCACATGGGCATCGCGACATTCGCGTTCGGTATGGGCGGTACGATCGCGACCTTTGCGGCGCTGCTGCACATGACGGTGCATTCGCTGACAAAGTCGTCGATCTTCTTCACCGCCGGACACGCCGCGCAGAAGGCCGGCAGCCAGGCGATCGAGCAAATCCGCGGCCTGATCACGCTGTCGCCCACGGTCGGTTGGGGGCTGATGCTCGGCTCGCTCGCCATTCTCGGCGTGCCGCCCTTCGGGGTGTTCACCAGCGAGTTTCTGATCCTGACCACGGCGATGCGCGAGCAGCCCTGGGCGACACCCATTCTGTTGGCGGCACTCGCCGTGGCGTTCGCCGCGATCCTCTCGAAGGTGCAGCCCATGGTGTTCGGCGAGACGACGGTGCGGCGCCTGCCGCATCCGCCGGCACTGCTGCCGGTGTTTGCGCACCTCGCGATCGTGCTGCTGCTCGGGGTGTACATCCCGCCGTATCTCGCCGAGTGGTACCGCGCGGCGGCCCACCTGATCGGGGGGCCGTAGCGATGCTCGGTAGCCGCCGCAGTGGAGGGCGCGCTCAATGCCCCTGATGCGCTGGTGGCAGCGTGCACAGTCCGTCCCAGGCGCACCCGGGGTGCGCCCGCTGTCCGTGGGGCGGGAGGAGTGGACGCAAGTCGCGCGCGACGTGGCGGCCACGGGCGGTGTGCTGCAGGCCCTGTGGGTCACCGGTGCGCCGACCGACGGGGCGCGCGTGTACGGGGTGTATCTGACCGACCCGGGCGGACTCGCCGTCGAACTGGCGCTGGCGGCCGGGGACGCACGCCCCTACCCGGGGCTGCAGGAGTTCTTTCCGGCGGCGTCCCGGCTGCAGCGGGCGGCCTTCGATCTCACCGGGGTGCGCTCGAGCGATCCGGACGAGAGACCCTGGCTTAGGCACGCCGAGCCGTATCCGTTCACGCGGGTCGAGGGCGAGGGCGTGCACGAGATCGCGGTCGGACCGGTGCACGCCGGCACCATTGAGCCGGGGCACTTCCGCTTCTCGGTGGTCGGGGAGAAGGTACTGCGGTTGGAGGCGCACCTCGGTTACGTGCATCGGGGCCTCGAGCAGCGCTTCAGGCAATTGCCGATGCTCGCCGGCCATCGGCTTGCCGCCCGGGTCTCGGGGGATTCGGCAGTGGCGTTCAGCTGGGCCTATTGCCAGGCGCTCGAGGGTCTCGCCGGCGGCACGATCCCGCCGCGGGCCGCGTGGCTGCGCGCCGTGTGTCTGGAACTGGAGCGCCTGGCGAACCACCTCGGGGACCTCGGTGCGCTCGGCAATGATGCGGGGTTCGCCTTCGGGCTGGCGCAGTTCTCCCGTCTCAAGGAGGACCTGTTGCGGGCGAGCGCCGCGGCCTTCGGTCAGCGCTACCTGTTCGATGTGGTCGTGCCCGGCGGCGTGGCCGTCGATGTGTCGAGCGACTCGGCACGCGCGCTGGCGGATGTGGTAAGCGTGGTGTGTGCCGAGAGCGCCGAATTGCGCACCCTCTACGACGAACACGAGGGGGTGCGCGAGCGCTTCACGGGCGCCGGCCGTCTCGAGCCGCAGCTCGCCGCGCAGCTCGGCGTGCTCGGACTGGTGGGCCGGGCCAGCGGCCAGGCGCGTGATGCGCGCCGCGACCTGCCGTGCCTGCCGTACACGAAGCTGACGGTGACCCCGATCGTGCTGCGCGGCGGGGACGTCGCGGCGCGCGTGGCGGTCCGCTTCGATGAGGTGCAGCAGTGTGGCCGGCTGCTGGCCGAGCTGCTGGCCGAGCTGCCGCACGGGGCGTGCACAGCGGCGCTCGAGGCGCCGGCGGACGGCGCCTTCGGTATCGGCTTGATCGAAGGGTGGCGCGGCCCGGTGCTGGTGGCGCTTAAGGCCGGTCCGGCCGGCACGGTGCGCTTCTGTCACCCGCACGATCCGTCGTGGCAGAACTGGCCGGCACTCGAATACGCGATTCTCGGCAACATCGTGGCGGATTTCCCCTTGATCAATAAATCGTTCAACCTGTCCTACAGTGGTGTTGATCTGTAGTCATGCTGAAAAGTCTGCGCAAAATTCACTCCGTGGGATTGATCTCGCAGGTCCCGCCCGCGCCGGATGAGTCGCTGCGCACCGCTCAGGCGCTCGATGCGCGGATCGCTGCGGTGTTGGGCCGGGCCCTGTGCATCCGCCACGTCGATGCGGGATCGTGCAATGGCTGCGAGCTCGAGATCCAGGCGCTCAGCAACCCGTATTACAACCTGGAGGGTTGCAACATTCGCTTCGTCGCGAGCCCGCGGCATGCGGATCTTCTGTTGGTCAGCGGCCCGGTCGCAAAGAACATGGCCGAGCCGCTGCGGCGCGTTTATGCGGCGACGCCGGATCCGAAGCGGGTGGTGGCGCTCGGGGATTGCGGGTGCACCGGCGGGATGCTCGGGCAGTGCCCGTCCGCTCTCGGCAGGGTCGCGAGCGTCATCCCGGTGCATGTGGCGGTGCCGGGCTGTCCGCCGAGCCCGATGCGCATCCTGCAGGGCATCCTCACCGCGATCGAGCCCTGAGCGCCGCTCGCTGGGCACCTCAGCGGCGCGGCTGATCCGTCCAGGGTGCATTGCGGATCAGCGCATCCAGGCACTCGGCGTCAATCGCCGCGTCGCGCTCGCGGCGCATGATCGCGAGCGCGTCCTCGAGCGCGAGGGCGCCTCGGTAGGGGCGATCGGCCGTGAGGGCGTCGAAGATGTCGGCCACGGTGATGATCCGGGTCTCAAGCGGGATCTCGCCCGCGCGCAGTTGCTTCGGGTAGCCGTTGCCGTCGATGCGCTCGTGATGCGCTCCCGCGATCGGTGCGAGCTCGTCGAATATCCGCACGCGCTTGAGTATGTTCTCGGTGAGCTGGGCGTGTTGCTTGACGGCCTCCCACTCCGACCCGTCGAGACGGCCGGGCTTCTCCAGGATGCTGTTGCTCACCCCGAGCTTGCCGATATCGTGCAGCAGCGCGCCGCGGTGCAACCAGCGGCGCCGTGGCGCAGTCAAGCCGAGTTCGCGACCAATCGTCTCGGCGTAATGGGCGACGCGTTGACTGTGGCCGTAGGTGAAGCTGCTCTTCGCATCGATGATGTCGGCAAATGCCTCGGCGATCGCATCGAGCCGCGACTCGTCGATCAGCACGGTGGCTTTGGCGGGCTCAAGCGCCCAAATGCGCTCCTCGAGCGCCGCGGCGTCCAATCCTGACCAGAACCGCGCGCCGCGCGCGACGGCGAAGAATGCCTGGCAGACTTTCGGATCAAACCAGGTGCCGACTCTATGGCGTACTTCCGTGCATGCGGCGCGCTCGCCGCCGACGCTGTTGAACACGTCGACGACCTGGGCGAGCAGCGCGATGCGCGCGTTCAGCGGGATGTCGGTGCCGCGCAGTCCTTGCGGCCGGCCGTGCCCGTTCCAGTGCTCATCGAGGCTGAAAATGCCTGCTGCGACCGTTGCGCCGAAGCCCAGTCGCCGCACGATGTCTGCGCCTCGCTCGCAACGTGTGTGCACCAGTTCGGTCGCGAGCGCCTCGCCGTTGCGATACAGGTTCAGCAGACGCTTGGCGCGCTCGCGCAGCGCTTCACCGGGACCGGCGTGGCGCAGTACGAAGCGTCCCAGCTGCATCAGACTCTGTGAGTCGACCAGTTTGAAATCGCGTTTGGTGAGCAACTCATCGCCGCCGTAGAGTTCCCACAATCGCGCCGCGTTGCTGCTGCAGCCGGCGTCCTTCAGAAGCAGCGTGTAGTACAGATCCGAGAGCGCTTCGGCGTCCAAGCCGAGCATCTGCCCGACGTGCATCCCGATCCAGCAACTGCGCAGGCAGTGTCCCGGCGGCTGACCCTCGGTGAGGTCGAGCGCATAGCTCAGGGCACCGACGATCTCCGCGAGGCGCAGGCGACCGGTGGTGCCTGCCTGCACGGCCGCGGGCAGCAGCCACTCGGGAATGTGCTCGTGTGCGATGGCATTCATGGCGATTCTCCTGCCGGACCGGCCGGCGTCAGTGCCGGCGAGGCCCTGCGGCCGCATCTGTCCGTCAGGGGAGATACGGCTCCTGCGACCTCGCGGATGCATCCGCTGACGCTAGGGGCCGGCGCTGGCGCCCCGGGGCATCCGGTTCCGGGAGGATATGTAGCAAATCCCGCCGGCGGCGCTTGTGCGCCCGGTCACGCTTCCGGCCGCCGCGCGGCGCGCTTTACAGCGGATCGGGCTTCGGGTAGTTTCGAGGGCATCATGACCCCGATGAAAACGCGCACCATTACCCTGAAAAAGCCCTGCGACGGGGCTCTGGGGGAGTGCGTGCGCTAAAGGCGCCGGGACGTCCCGAAGACACCAGAGGCCCCGCCGGAATGACCGACGGGGCCTTTTTTTTCACAGCCTGAAAATCGGAGCTTGCACATGCCATCTGGTCGT
>JAPTUI010000318.1 GCA_028067895.1 Pseudomonadota bacterium
TTCCGGGCTCGCCCAGCCGCCAGCGCGGCGCAGCAGCGCCTGCAGGCGCGCCAACACCTCCTCGAAATGAAACGGTTTCGCGACATAATCGTCGGCGCCGGCCTGCAGGCCCTCGACCTTGTCCTGCCAGTTGTCGCGCGCGGTGAGAATCAGGATCGGGTAGGTCTTGTGCGCACCGCGCAGCTTGCGGATCACCTCGAGCCCGGAGAGCTTCGGCAGTCCGAGATCGATCACGGCCACATCGAGCGGGTACTCCAGGCCTGCGAACAGTCCCTCCTCCCCGTCCTGCGCCACATCGACAGTGAAGCCCGCCGCGGCGAGCTCGCTCTTCAAGCTCTCGCGCAGCGCCGCCTCGTCTTCGACCACCAATGCCCGCATCGCCCCCTCCCGCGTGACGTTTTAAAGAATCCGCCCGCTCGCGGCATCGACGCGCACGGTAAAGACTCGCCCGGACCGGTCCAGGAGTCGCAACACGTACACGGTCTGGCGGCCTTCCTCGCGCGTCTCAGCACGCACCACGCGCGCCTTGAAACGCTGCTCGACCATGCGCACGGCCTGGTTCATGGAGATCGCACTGTGTGCCAGGGGCGCTGCCGGAGCGCCATACGGCTCGCCCGCCTCCACGCGCACCCCTGCGGCGCACAGCAGACTCAACGCTAACGCGAGCACGAGCGCTGGGCGTATTCTGTTCATGGGAAGTCGCACTTGTGTCATGTCTCGCCGGCGCCAGGGCAGCCCGGAGGGGCCGAACCGGCGGCCTCGCCAGCCCCCGCCACCCTAGCCTATCACCGGTGAATCCTCGCTGAATACGCCCCCGGCCGGTGCGCTCAGGGCTCGCCCTTGACCTCGCACCAGAGTGCATCCCACTCGGCGCCGCTCAGCTGTGTCAGCGGCGCGCCACGCCGCTCCGCCCGCCCCTCCATGCGCCGGAAGCGCCGCTCGAACTTGGCATTCGCCCCGCGCAGCGCCTCCTCCGGATCGATGCCGAGGTGGCGGCCCCAGTTGGCGAGCGCGAAGAGCAGATCACCGAATTCCTCGCGCGCGTGCTCATCGGCCATCCCGCCGGCACACCCGAGCGCCGCATCGAGCTCGCCGAGCTCCTCGAGCACCTTCTCGCGCACCGCCGCCGGTTGGGTCCAGTCGAACCCGACCCGCCCGGCGCGCCTCCCGAGCTTGCCAGCGCGCGTCAGCGCCGGCAGCGCCAGCGGGATGTCCGCGAGCGCGCTAGCATCGCTGCTGCCGTCGGCGGCCCGCTCGAGCGCCTTCAGATCCTCCCACCGCCGCGACTGCTCGCCTGCGGTGCCCGGCGTGGCCTCGCCGCCGAACAGATGCGGATGGCGGCGGATGAGCTTCTGGTGAATCCCGGCGGCGATCGCCGCGAAATCGAACCAGCCGCGCTCCTCGCCGAGACGGGCATGAAAGACGACCTGGAAGAGCAAATCGCCGAGTTCCGCGCGCAGCGCGTCGGGGTCGTTCCGCTCGATCGCCTCGCGGACCTCATAGGCCTCTTCGAGGGTGTACGGGGCGATGCTCTTGAAATCCTGCGCCCGGTCCCAGGGGCAGCCGTGCTGCGGATCGCGCAGCCGCGCCATCAGCGCAAGCAGCGCCTCGAGCGCCGCGGCCGGGTCACTCCGGTGCATCGGCGCAGCACACCCGGTACAGCGTCAGGAGCATCCCGGCGGTGGCGCCCCAGATGTTGTGTTCGCCGAAGGGGATGTCGACCATGTCGATCTCGACGCTCGGATCGCGCAACCGCACCCGCCGCGGCCGATGATTGCGCGGATCGAACACGTAGGCGAGCGGCACCTCGAAGACGACGTCGACCTCCTCGCGGTCCGGGCGCAGCTCGAAGCCCGGCGCGACCCGGGCCACCACCGGCGTGACCCGAAAGCCGCTGATCACGATGTGGTCGGGCAGGTAGCCGATCACCGTGACGAAACGCCCCTCGAGCCCGATTTCCTCGTACGCCTCACGCAGCGCCGCACCGGCCGGATCCGCATCCGCCGCCTCGATCTGTCCGCCCGGAAA
The DNA here is from genome assembly GCA_028067895.1 of Pseudomonadota bacterium. Taxonomy (GTDB): domain Bacteria; phylum Pseudomonadota; class Gammaproteobacteria; order Steroidobacterales; family Steroidobacteraceae; genus 13-2-20CM-66-19. The sequence continues at coordinate 2,029 of JAPTUI010000318.1, forward strand.
GCTCACCTGGCCGGCGTGATGGCGCAGCGCGCTGCCGCGGCGCGTCAGCAGCACCGTCGGGCCGTCCGGTCGGTCCACGAGCGGCACCAACACTGCCGCCGGGGCCGGATCGGGCGGAAAGCTCGCGCGCAGCTCGCGGCTGCGCGCGAGGCTCTGCCCCGGCACCAGCCAGGTCTGCGGCATATGGTTCGGGGCACTGCCGGCGAGGCGCGCTTCGATGTGCGCCAACGCCGCGGCGCCGCCGCCCGGCGCCTCCGCCTGTACCCCGCCGCTGTCAGCCACCGCCGCCGGCACCGCCTTTGATCCCCCCGCGAGTCAGCTCCTCGGGGTCGAGCAGCCGCGTCAGCTCCGCGCGCGGCAGATCGGTCATTTTCTCGGCCATTTCCAGAATCGGGCGGCCTTCGGCATAGGCCTTCTTGGCGATCGCCGCACCCTTCTCGTAGCCGATCACGGGATTCAGCGCGGTGACCAGGATGGGATTGCGCTCGAGCGCCTCGGCGAGCCGCTCGGGGTTGAGCTTGAAGCCGGCGATGGCGCGCGCGCCGAGCAGCCGCGCGACGTTGGCGAGCAGCCGGATGCTCTCGAGCAGGTTGTAGGCGATCACCGGCAGCATGACGTTCAGCTGGAAGTTACCCGACTGACCGGCGAGGGTGATGGTCGCATCGTGGCCGATCACCTGAGCGCAGACCATTGCGGTCGCCTCCGGAATCACCGGATTGACCTTGCCGGGCATGATGCTGCTGCCGGGCTGCAGCGCCGGCAAAGCAATCTCCCCGAGGCCAGCGAGCGGACCACTGTTCATCCAGCGCAGATCGTTCGCGATCTTCATCAGACTGACTGCGATCACCTTCAGCTGCCCGGACAACTCCACCGCCGTATCCTGGCTCGAAAGCGCCTCGAAGTAGTTGTGCGCCGGCTCGAACGGGCAGCCAGTGAGCTCCGCGAGCGCCTGGCAGAAGCGCGCACCGAAGTGCGGATCGGCGTTGATGCCGGTGCCGACGGCAGTGCCGCCCTGAGCCAGCCGGTGCAGACGCGGCGCGGTTGCGGCGAGCCGCTCGAGCCCGGCCTCGATCTGCGCGCGCCAACCGGAGAGCTCCTGGCCGAAGGTCACCGGCATCGCATCCATCAGGTGGGTCCGCCCGGTCTTGACCACCGAACCGACTTCCGTCTCTTTGGCGCGCAGCGTCCGGCACAGCTCATCGAGTGCCGGGGCGAGCTCGCAGCGCACCGCGAGCGCAGCGCTCACGTGCAGCGTGGTCGGGATCACGTCGTTACTGCTCTGACCCATGTTGACGTGATCGTTCGGGTGCACCGGCTTGCCGAGGCGGCGCGCAGCAAGCGCGGCGATCACCTCGTTGGCATTCATATTGGTGCTGGTGCCCGAACCGGTCTGAAAGACATCGATCGGAAAGTGCGCATCGTGCCGGCCCTCGGCCACCTCGGCCGCGGCGGACTCGATCGCCGCACCGATCTGCTCATCGAGCAGGCCGAGACGGGCATTGGCGCGCGCCGCCGCCTGCTTCACCCGCCCGAGCGCACCGATGAAGGACCGCGGCATGGGGCGGCCGCTGACCGGGAAGTTCTCCACGGCGCGCTGCGTCTGTGCGCCCCAGAGCGCCTCGGCCGGCACCTGCAGCTCGCCCATGCTGTCGCGCTCGATGCGAAACGAATTCGTCATGCAAATGGCTCCGTGGCCCGCCGATAGAGTTTCACCGCGCCGCAGGGGGCCGGCCTGCGGTCGCGCGATGCGATGGGATATCATAATGCATCCCAGCCCTATGACCTGTGTCCCGCACCTCATGAGCGAAGCGCCCCGCGACCTGCCCGCCGTCCTTGCCCTCTCACCGGTCGATGGCCGCTACCGGGCCGCCACCGCACCGCTGCGTACCCTGCTGTCGGAGGCCGGACTGATCAGCGCGCGGGTCCGGGTGGAGGGCGCGTGGCTCGCCCACCTCGCGACGGCCGTGCCCGGACTGCCCGGTGCGGCACTCGCCCCACCGGTGCGCGAGCGCGCACGCGCGCTCGCCGAGGATCCCGGCGCGGGCTGCGCCGAGGCGGTCAAGGCGATCGAGGCGCGCATCAATCACGACGTCAAGGCGGTCGAGTACTACGTGCGCGATCAGCTCGCCGCCGCCGGCGCCACGCCCGCGAATCTGGAGCTCGTGCATTTCGGCTGCACCTCCGAGGACATCAACAACCTCAGCTACGCGCTGCTGCTGCGCGCGGCGCGCGATGAGCTGCGTGCCCCGCTCGGCGAGCTGATCACCGAGCTCACCGCCCTTGCCCACCGCTGCGCGGACCACGCCATGCTCGCGCGCACGCACGGGCAGCCGGCGAGCCCCACCACCCTCGGCAAGGAGGTGGCGAACTTCGTGGCGCGTCTGCGCCGCGCCGATCGGCGCTGGGCGGCGGTCGAGATCCTCGGCAAGTGGAACGGCGCGGTCGGCAACTTCAACGCCCATCGGGCTGCAGCGCCCGAGGTGGATTGGCGCGGCGTGAGCGCCGCGTTC
>JAPTUI010000297.1 GCA_028067895.1 Pseudomonadota bacterium
CCTGAATACGGTCGCCAATCTCGCGAGCACGGTGGCCACCAACAAGGATGCCAATCCGTATGCCCTGGCAATCGCGCCTGCCGTGTTCAACGGAGTGCTCAACGGCAAGCGCACGGCGCTGCAACCCGGCGATCTTCTCATCAGCGATTTCAGCAACAGCACCGGCGCCAAAACCGGCACGAGCATTCTGCTCTACCGTCCCAGCACCGGGAAGATCATGCCATTCTACACCGAGGACATCGGCGCCGGCCCGGTTGCAATGGCCATTAGCGCGCTGGGTGCGACATGGATCGCAAATTACCTGCCCGGGTATACCAACAGCGCCGATGGAACGACCACCGGGGACGGCAACGTAGTGGTCATCACGCCGAATGGAACTGCTTTCCCGAGCAACACGGGCATCATTGACAATGACAGCGGCGCCTCCTTCAGTCCCGCCTCGAATATGTTCGCCGGGCCATGGGGACAGGCGTTCGCTGTCAAGAGCGGGACCACAACCCCGTACTTCTTTGTCACTGAAGTCGACAACGGCACTGGCTGGGTGCAGCGGGAGGAATTCACGGCGCCTGACTTCCGCCAAGCCAGGGTCGTCACTATCGGTTCTCTTCCCGTGGGGGCCAACGCGTTCGACCCCACAGGCCCTCAAGGTATGGTATACGACCCGAAGAGGGATATCCTGTACGTCGCCAGCACTACCACGAACAGTATTGTCGCGTTTCCGCATGCCACGACCAGTGGCCCGTGGATGAGCTCCGGCGTTGTCGTCTATCAAGGCGCACCCTTGAAGGCGCCGGTTGGTTTGACGATGAATCCAATCAACGGAGATCTGATCGCGGCCAACCAGCTGGACAATGACATTGTCGAGATTGCTCCCGAGCCATACGCCGAAGCAGGCACCTATTACTTCGACGCCAAGCCCGTGGGCGTGAGGCTTGTGGACAGAACTCCCGTGAATTCCGCCGCCGGCACCGGTTCGGCTCTGTTCGGAGTGGTTGCGAGCGAGACTACCCACGGAGATCTGCTGGTTTATTTCGTAGACTCCAACACAAATTCTCTCGATATGCTTTACCACCGCAGCCGCGGTCGCAGCGGGACTAAAACCGGCGCGTATTGAGGCGCAGCGCTTGCGGATAGAGCGGGCTTTTGAGGATGCCAAAAGTCATATCGGAATGGCGCAGCATCAAGCCGGACAGGGGCAGTCCTGGCAGCGCCGCATGGCTCTGGTCATGAGGGCCATGCTGTGCATGCCGCAGGAGACAGTTGCGCATAACAACATGTGCCCGCTACCGGGCTGTTACGACGCCAGGCGTTGCCCGCAACCAAGCTACAGGATCGCCACGTGAGTCACGAGGATGTGGTGAGACGAATCCGCGTTCTCCGCGAACAACGACACGCGCTGATCGGTGCCGCGACTCGGGCCCATGGCGCAGGTCCTTGCGCTTGATGCGTTTCAACGTGCCATAGCAGACCTACGTAGATGAGGCAGAGAACAGCTGGTTTCGCGGGGCGATCGTCGCAGGGCGCGCGCGGGTCTGCCTCCGGGTTGTTCGAGGCGCTGACCCTACCGCACCTCGATCGATTGCTGGCGGCGGCACGGATACTGGTCGGATCCGTCGAACTCGCCGAGGACCTAGTGCAGGAAGCCTACATCAAGGCGTGGGAGGGCTTTGAGTCCCTGACCGACGTCGAGCGCGTATACGGCTGGCTCTACAGGATCATGAAGCACGAAGTCGCCGACTACTACCGCAAGTACCAGCGCCGCCAGGCGCTGCATCCGGTGGTGCCGCTCGAGGAGCATTACGAGGAGGCTGTCGGGCTCGATGACGAGCCGTTCGAGCAGCTGAGTCGCGAACTCGAGCGAGAAGAGTTTGCGCGTCTGCTCGAGCGTTTGTCGCCGGACTTCGCGGAAGCACTGCTCTTGCACGATCTCGAGGGACTGAAATACCGGGAGATCGCCGAGATCCTCGGGGTGGCTCCCGGAACCATCATGAGCCGGATCCACCGAGCCCGGGCGACGCTCATCGGCTGGGTCATGCATGAGGGCAAAACTCGGGGGGTGGCCCGCGTTGCAGGAAAGGAGGAAAGGGCATGAAAGCGAGCACGGTTGCAGAGCGTCATCAACGCCTGATGGACCAGGTTGACGGTTACCTCGACGACGAACTTTCGCCGGCGGAGCGTGCGCAGATGGACGCGCACCTGGCGGGATGCCGGCACTGCCGCCGCGCGCTACACTTGCATGGGCTGCTCGCGGGCGGCGTGAGCGTGATGGCAGTGCCGCGGGCCTCGCCGCAATTTCGTGAGCGCCTCCGTCAGCAATTGACCGTTGCTGCACAGTCCCAACCGGAGCATGCTCGGGGCGGGCGCCTCAGCAGGGTGCTGCCCTGGATTGGCTGGGCGATCGCGGCTAGTCTCGCCGCCGGAATGGCGGTCAACGGAATGTTGCCGAGCAGGCAAGGCGCAGGCCAGATACCCATGGTGCGGGCCGCCCTGGCCGATTACCGCCAGCATCTGGGGAGCGAGCTGTCGCCGCCTGATGCGCGGCAACTGGCAGTCCTGATGAGTTCGGCTCCCTTTCCGGCTCGGCCGCTGAAGACGTTGCGCGCTCGCATGGCCGGTGCCTGGCGCACCACCATCCGAGGCGAGCCGGCGATTGCCTTTGCCTATTATTACCATGCGCACATTCTGGTGCAGTACGTGGTGAGTCGGAAATTGTTCTTCAGGCAATCGAAGATCCGTGAAGCCATCGCCCGGCACGGTTGCTATGCGATCACGGCCGCGCATCTTTCGGTGCTGGCTTTCCCGCAAAAGGGGAGCGGCTCGCTGCTCATCGGAGCGGTTCCTCCGCAAGTGCTGCAGAGGCTGAAATCGTGAAGCGCTCCGTGCGTCGACCCGCATTTCCCGTGGCTGTCATCGCGACCGAGTTGCGATGGCTGGCATGCGTTTCGCTTGTCTGGGCGGATGGTTCTCAAGCCAACGGTTGGCTCCACGGCGTTTGCTCGAGGCGCTTGCATGAGATGGAGCTCGGTAGCCGGGTCTGCGGAGCAACCATGTGCGGGGAATCTGTGTCCAGGGCTACATTCAAAACTCCGGAAAGAGGCGGGCAGGCGTTCCTTGGCCCAGGTCTGCAAGAACGACACGCTCATGCCTGTCCAGGCAGCCTCTCGATCCCGGGCCTGAATCCCACGGCCCGGGACTCGAGTGTTCCGGTTCGCCGCACGCACCTCAACAGCGCGGAGTTCTTCCGCTGGACGACCGCGACTATTGACCCGGCGTAATTGCAGTGGACTCACGCGGCATATTTGAGGTGGCGATGCTTGAAGTAGGCACGCACACGCCCGGGAGATTTCATGATACGGCGCGATGTACTCAGCATCGTTCGTTTCAGGTCCGTCACGTCCTTCGGCGGCACGCCGCGCTGGATCTCACCCTTCAAGTCGCCATTGAAGTACTCGGGTGGATTAAACTCCGGGAAGTTCGGTGGCAGATAGAACACCTCGATTCGGTCGACGTGCTCTTCAAGCCACTCGCGCACCACCTTGGCCTTGTGAACGTTCAGATTGTCCAGGATGAGGAACACCTTGCGAGGCGAGTCCTTGATCAGCCGCTGCGGACTCAAACCGCCCGGGTAGATCATGAACCTCGCTTTCCCTTGATTCGTCACTGCTGCGATAACCGAGAGGCTCTTGCGACGGGCGGGGACCTTTATGATCGGCGTCTGCCCAGGCGGCGCGTGGCCGCGATGGCGACTCTCGTCCGAACGAACCCCGGTCTCATCACCCCAGCTGATCTCGGCGTGTCCCCGCGTCGCGCGCGCCTTGATCTTCGGTACTCGATCGACAGCCAGTCCTTCACCGCCGCAGCGTCGCGTTCGTACGCACGCCGCGCCGCCTTCTGCGGGGTGCAGCCCCAGCGCGCTACGTACTCACCGACTCCCCGAATCGACAGCCGGACGTCAAACTCACGCCGGATCAGCTCGCGAATCGCACCTCGGGTCCACAGCGCAAACGGCAACGCCAGCTGATCCGGGCACTTACCGCGGATCAATTGCTGCGCCCGACGCTCCTCCTTCGCCGACAATGCTCGCGGGCTCCCCTGCGGCCGCCCACCACGCGCCAGCCCCGCCAGCATCTGCGGTGCGCCTTCCAGGCGTTTGAGCATCGTCGAGACGTACGAGCGGGTATATCCGGTAATCTGCACGATCTCGACATGCGTCTTGCCTTGCTCGCGCAGCATCAACATCTGACGACGCGGCTCCAGACGAACGTCCGTGCTTGCCCGTCAACGATCAGGTTTCTGCAACATGCCACTTCATGACATCATGTCGTCGTCTGGTCCGGAAGTTCCACGCCGGGTTAACAAGGACTTTTGAATTCTTTGGTGCCGAGAGACTCGAAACGCTTCCGGTCGCGTGCTTCGGTGGCAATCATCGTGCCGGCATAGTTCCCGCGGGCCTCAAGTACAATGTAATTAGGAGACAGTTCGATCTCGGCTTTCCCAAGAGCGGGCGCATTCGGAACTCGCGCTCCAG
>JAPTUI010000344.1 GCA_028067895.1 Pseudomonadota bacterium
GGGTCTTGCGGAAATCGCCTCGGCGATTTCCGCCAATAGACAAGGGTGCTTAGCTCAGCTGGTAGAGCGTCGCCTTTACACGGCGAATGTCGGGGGTTCGATTCCCTCAGCACCCACAACGAAATCAATGAGTTGCGCGAGATTCGGTACGGAACTGGCTCTGTACGGAACGCTATACGGAAAGCCTGAAAAGTAGCCGCTGAGAAACGCGCAGAGATGCATAGAGACAAGGACGGCAGTAGACTTCGCGGCGAATAACAGGCAAAAGGCGGCGACCTTATGGCGGACGATCAAGTCAAGGTATGGGCAAATCCGCAAATCGAAACCGTCACAGTCCAAGTGGACGGTAAGAACGTAGTGCTCGGATTCGTCACATCAGGCATGCCGCTCAACTTGAAGCGCGACCAGCTTGGGAAGGTCGGACTAGCGGTCGAGGCACAGTACTACGTGACGATGGCTAATGGGCTCCCGCTCCGGGTTCAGAAGAAGGCGGAACTTGTGCAAGAAATTGAGCAAGCCTTCGATCAGCCGGGAGCGATCACTTGGCACCGCTCTGAAGGGTAGGCGCGCCGGGCCTCTTCCCTTCCCCCGGCGGCCTCGAGCTGCCGCGCGAGGCGGCCGCGCACGGGGTCAACTCTCACGAATGAGGGCATCGTCATGGCTTACCAATTGATGCGGACCCCCACCGGCGAAGAGATTAAAGCTCAGCGCGAAGTCGCGCGCGGGAGAATTGAATCCGGTCTATTGCCGAGGGCTGGTGCTAACTGGAACTTGCACAACGGCGCTGTTCCGAAGCGCGACAACAATACCTGCCATCTCTGTGCCCAGCCTATCCAGTACCCCCAGGATGAGCTGTGGTATTTGCTATCCGCGGAGTCCGACAATCGACCAAAGGGCTCGAAAATTCCGCAGCCCAAACTGCACGTCGCCTGCTACATGGCTTGGAAACTCGAGGCTGACGAACTCGACGCGCGCAATCGGTAAACGGCCACTGTCGGAACCAAGACGGCGCCGGCGCTCGCTCACCGTCATAGGCGGCACTACCGCTGTCACGCGACGCCCTTCAGCCGCGCGACGCCCGAGTTGGCGAGCACGGGCGGCGCGGTGCCAGCCACGGCCACGAACGTCGTCGTCCAACTATCCGCATCGGCTTGTCGGAAATTTCCCCAGTGGTGTACCTCGACAACTATAAAATTCCCCTGAAAAATCGTCTTAGATCGCGCCGGCACGTTGGGATACGCTGCTGCCGCAGTCGTGAGCGCGTACGGCGACACAACTCCGGGCGGGAACGATATGTCGCCGCCGACTGCGATATCCGCGCGCATCACGGTCTTGAACTGAATCTTGTTTGGGCCGATCCATGTCGGCTGCCCGATGATGTCCTCGAACGCGAGCGCCTTGATGGGTGGCCGGGGAACCCCGAGGCCGTCAAATGCCATGACGGTCATCCCGGAAGTTGCCATGCGAACGCCCGGGTAGTTCGCGCCGAACGCGCGCTGCCCGATTACCCGCGTGACGCGATTGATGTACTTCGCGAACTGCGGCAGCGTCGTGTAATGGCCCGCCTCATCGTTCGGCAGCGTTAGATTCGGAGATATCGCGATCGACTGGGAGAACCCGGGGAACGCCTGCGCGAACGTCGCGGCCAGCGCGACCGAGAGCGGCGTCCCCGCACGCCAGTGGAAAGAAATGTCGAGTTGATCGGCCGCCACTCCAGGATACAGCACGAGGTCGAGCGTCTGATTCACGCCCTGCCAGTTCCCGAAGGCCTGGAAAATCTGCCCCTTGACGATGAGCCCGGCCTGCTGAGGCTTCGCGAGCGGCAGGCCCGCAGACATCCCGGCCTTGAGTGAGAACGTCGCGCCGTTCAGATTCGCAGCCTGCCCGAGCGCGCGCAGCGGTACGCCCCAGACGCGCACGGTGCCCTTGCCCTGCGGCGTGTCGAAGGGAATGACCGGCACATCGAGCTCGACGTTGAGCGCGCCGGGGTTGAAATTCCCGTTGGGCAGCAGGCTCGTGAACGACGTTGCCGCATTCCCGAGCGTGAAGCTGCCATCGGCAGCGACAGACCAGACGCGACCCGTCGCGGCGTCGTAGATCCGGAGGTCGTAGTATCTCATTACTGTGCGAGTCCGTTGGCAGCGACGACTGCGGAGCCGCCGGTGGCGTTTTCGATTCGGATGACGCCCATTCGCGAAGTGACGCCGCGCGCGGCAGCGGCGACGCCGCCGTCGAACCTTCCCGCGTACCCGGTCTCATGGTGGATCATCGCTCGCATGAGAGAGGCCAACGTTTGAGCATTATTCAAGTTGAGACGCTGCGTCGCAGTGACGCCCATCTGCGCATCAACCGCTTTGATGTAGGCTGGGACGTTGTTACCTGCCGATGCTGGCGCGTAGGTCGAGATGATCGACTTTGTGGTATCGAGTCCGCGGGCGTTGTACAACGCGAGCTGCCGCGCCATCGCGGTGAGGCCCTCTTGCATGTGCGAGAACTTGGCGAACCCGCCAGGTCCGCGCGTCGCGCCAGGCTGGCCGGCGAACATCAGGTTTCCGGGGTTGTTTATTGCCAACCCGCGCTCGGCGACAATGTTCTGCGGGTCCAGAAGATTCTTGGCTTCCCACCACAGTGATTTGCCCAGACGTTTGGTTTCCCTCGCCGCCGCGAACGGATCAAGAAGAAGGTGCATCGTGCGCGCCATCTCGCCGACATCCGAGGTAAACCGCTCGACATTCTTGAGGAAGGCCGGCGTCGATATCTTGCCGTTCCAGTCCTTGAGCCACTTCGCGAACGTGTCGATGCCTTCCTCGATCAGCCCGTTCTTGCGCATCATCACCTGGAGTACGTGCACGAACGAATGCGACAGCCCAGACAGCGGCTTCTCAAGCGGCGCCAGCCCGACGACGAACGTCTTGAATATCTGCTGACCGGCGCGCTCCAACTGCGTGGCGAAGTCCTGCCAGCCGAGCGCCGTAGCGCCCCCGATATTCATCGAGCGCCGGTCGCGTGCGAAGTGGCGAAGCTGACCCATCCACTCCGCGCCTGACATCGACTTCATGCGCTGGAGGTCTTCGACGGAGACGCCCTGAAGCCCGGGGAATTCCTGCAGGATCAATCCGAGCTGCGAGGTCGGCGTCGACTTGGCACGGGCACGCAGCGCGTTCATGGTCGCAATTGCGACGTGGCGCTCGGACCCATCCGGATTCACGCCGAGCGCCCAGAGCGCCCCTGACATCGCCGGATTCGTGCGCATGTGCATCATGCCGGCGAGGAACGAGTTCGGGTTCACGACGCGCCCGAAGTCGGTCTGAAACGCCTTCATCGAGCCGATGGACATCCCGAGGCCCATCGAGCTGCGACGCTGCTCGCCGACATCGGATGCCATGCGCCCGAGCCCGAATAGGCTGCCGACGCCGATGAGGCCGCCGAGCGCCCCAGCCCAGCGCAGGAGCGCCCCAGTCGCGCGCAGCACGTGGGAAGAGACGGAGCGCGCGGAGCCTGCGATGCCGGTCCAGAGCCTCCCTGCAGTCGTGAGGTGCCGCTGCTGCTCGCGCTCAGCGGCGTTGATCTCGCGCATGTGCTCGGTCTGCGCCAGCATCGCCGCGGTCATCGTCTGCGACATCTTGGCAAGCTCAGCCTGCGCCTTGCCGACCTTAGCCCAGACGTTCGGTGTCTTGGCGAGCGCCTGCTGATACTTGTCGAACAGCTCGACGAACCGCTTGAATTTCTGATCGTCGACCTCGACGTCGAGGATTGACTTCAACATGTCACCTTGTCTCCTCTGAAGTGCCGGCCGCCGCCATGGTCGACGCGCCGGCTCTCGCTCACGTCCGAGGATGAACGGCCCGCCGCTGCGTTGGGAAAGCACCGCGAGAGCGGACGCAACGCACGCAGGCTGACGGGGTTGTTATGAACGCGGCACTCGCCGTCCAATCCGCGCCCGCCGCCGAAGTGCGGGTATGCACCATACAACTTCAAACTGTTATCTCCGGGTCTTTAAGCAACCGCTCCGCCAGCGCGTGGAGGTCATGCGCGCCGCCGGCCACGTCCGGCTCGGCGAGCGGCTCGATGGCCAACTCGCGCAGGCGGGCATCGATCGCGGTGCCCGGTCCGGCGAAGCCGTGAAGGGGGTGCGCTGGACCCCATGGCTTGAACAGATGCCGGACGTACGCGATCTGGCGCAACGCCGCGAGGTATGCATCGCGTGCGCGTGCCAGCTCGACGAAGTTGGTTTCCACGCGAGCCGCGAGCACGCCCGCCACGGCAGCGCGTAGCCGTTCCTCCGCACGCGAAAACGCCGTCCGCGCCTCATGAGCGGCGGCTCGTAAACCCGGCAGTGCCTCCGCCGCACCCGCGGCGAGCGTCCGGGTGTCGGCAGCGGCCTCGGCAGCATGAGCGGAACGGTCGAGTAGCGCCTGATCCGGCCGCGATTCCTCGGGGCAGCCGGCAGTGCTCCACTCGCGCGCCGCAGCCCGAGCGGTCGCCTCGGCTTCGCCGGCCTCGCGGTCCGCCCGTTCCGAG
>JAPTUI010000273.1 GCA_028067895.1 Pseudomonadota bacterium
CGTGCGTGGCGCACACCGGTTTGCACTTGCCGCAGCGCAGACAGTCCTTGATCGAATCGGCGATCGTGCCGATCGCCGACTGCTGCATGATCAGCGATTCGTGCCCGAGCAGATTGAAGCTCGGCGTGTAGGCGTTCGACAGATCCGCACCCGGCAACAGCTTGCCGCGGTTGAAACGGCCCTCTGGATCGATGCGCTGCTTGTAGTCGCGGAACTCCCGGGTCTCCTCCTCGTGCAGGAATTCGAGCTTGGTGATGCCGATGCCGTGCTCGCCGGAGATCACCCCATCGAGCCGCCGCGCGATGCCCATGATGCGCGTGACGGCCGCCGTGGCCGAGCGCAGCATCTCGTAATCATCCGAATTGACCGGGATGTTCGTGTGCACGTTGCCGTCGCCGGCGTGCATGTGCAGGGCTACGAATACGCGCCCGCGCAGGATCCGCTTGTGCGTCTCCTCGCAGGCCTTGATGATCGGGGCGAATACGCTGCCGCCGAAGATCTGCCGCAGGGGCGCGCGCAGCTCGCGCTTCCACGAGATGCGGATCGTACGGTCCTGCAGCGCCTCGAAGACCCGAACCCCTGGCGCCCGCGCGGCACACGCGCGCAGCTGCTCCGGTGGCACGTCGGTGCCCAGATGCGCCAGCTCCTCGATCGCATCGACGAGCGGGACGTCCATGTGCGCCTGCAGCCATTGCCAGCGCTTGCGCGTCAGGGCGAGCAGCCGGCGGGTCTGTTCGAGGCGCTCGCCGATCACGTCCTCGTATGGCAGGTTGGCGACCTCCGGGTCGTCGCTGCGCGCGAGCGGGAGCTTCGTCTCGAACAGCCGCTCGAGCGCCTCGGTCAGTGCCAGCTTGTTGGCGATCGAGAACTCGATGTTGATCCGCTCGATTTCATCGGTGTACTCACCCATGCGCTCGAGCGGCAACACCACGTCTTCGTTGATTTTGAAGGCGTTGGTGTGACGTGCGATCGCCGCAGTGCGTGAGCGGTCGAGCCAGAACGTGCGGCGCGACTCGGCGCTGACTGCGATGAAGCCCTCGCCGGTGCGCGCATTGGCGAGGCGAACCACTGCCGAAGCGGCGGCGGCTACCTCGGACTCATCGTCGCCGACGATGTCGCCGAACAGGGCCATCTTCGGAAACGCGCCGCGCTTGGACTTGGTCGTGTAGCCCACGGCGCGCAGATACCGCTCATCGAGGTGCTCGAGGCCGGCCAGCTGCACGCCGCGCGGCGCCAAGCCCTCGAGGTACTGCTTGATCTCGACGATGGACGGGACGGCATCGCGGGCCTGGCCGAAGAACTCCAGGCACACGGTGCGCGTGTACGCCGGGCTGCGGTGCAGCACCCAGCGGGCGCAGGTGATCAGTCCGTCGCAGCCCTCCTTTTGGACGCCGGGCAGACCGCCGAGGAACTTGTCCGTGACGTCCTTGCCGAGGCCCACCTTGCGGAAGCGGCGTCCCGGAATCCGCAGCCGCTTCCGGCGCAGCTCCGGTGCGCTCTCCGGGGGGCGGCGTCCGTCCTTCCACACCAGATCGAACTCGGCGGTCTCGACGTCGTGAATCTTGCCGCGATTGTGGGCGATCCGGGTGACTTCGAGCCAATTCCCGTCGCAGTCGACCATGCGCCACCAGGCGAGATTGTCGACCGCGGTGCCCCACAGCACCGCCTTCTTGCCGCCGGCATTCATCGCGATATTGCCGCCGACGCAGGAGGCGTCCGCCGAGGTCGGATCGACCGCGAACACCAGCCCGGCGGCCGAAGCCGCATTGGCGACGCGGCGCGTCACGACGCCCGCCTCGGTGAAGACGGTCGGGACGGGCTGTTCGCAGCCCGGCAGCGCCCGTGCTTCGACCGCATCGAGCCGCTCGAGCTTCTCAGTATTGATGACCGCCGAGAGCGGCGTCAGCGGTACGACGCCGCCGGTGTAGCCCGTGCCGCCGCCGCGTGGAATGACGGTCAGTCCGAGTTCGACGCACTCGCGCACCAACGCCGGGATCTGCGCCTCGGAATCCGGCGTGAGCACCACGAAGGGGTATTCCACGCGCCAGTCGGTCGCGTCCGTGACGTGCGAGACGCGCGCGTAGGCATCAAAGCGGATGTTGTCAGCGCGCGTATGGCGGCGCAGCGCGCGCAGCGCTCGCCGGCGCAGCGCGCCCCAGGTTGTGAAGTCCTGCTCGAACACCTGGACGGCGTTGCGGGCCGCGGCGAGCAGCTCTCCGACCAGCTCGAAGCGCTCGCCCTGCTCGGTGTCGCGCCGCCGGTCGATCGCCGTGAGCCGATGATGCAGCGCCTGGATCAGCAGCCGGCGGCGGCGCGCGTTCTCCAGCAGATCGTCCTGCAGGTAGGGGTTGCGGCGCACCACCCAGATGTCGCCGAGCACCTCGTAGAGCATGCGCGCGGAGCGGCCGGTGCGCCGCTCCCCGCGCAGCTCCCCGATGATGCTCCAGAAGCGTTCCCCGAGCAGGCGCACCACGATCTCGCGATCGGAGAACGAGGTGTAGTTGTACGGAATCTCGCGCAGCCGCGCCGGCTCGCCCGCGCGCGCCGTCCCGGGGCCCTCATCCGTGCTGATCGCTTCAGTGTTCATGGTGTGCGCAATCATGCGAGCGGTGCGCCCTCAAGGCAAGCTGGTGCTGCCCATCAGGTAGCGGTCGCACTCACGCGCTGCGCCCCGACCCTCGTTGATCGCCCAGACCACCAGACTCTGGCCACGCCGGCAGTCCCCGGCGGCGAACACGCCGGGCACGCTGGTGGTGTACGTGTCGTATTCGGCGGCGACGTTCGAGCGCGGATCGGTCGCTACGCCGAGTTCCGTCAGCAGCGACTGCTCCGGGCCGAGAAATCCGAGCGCCAGCAGCACCAGGTCGGCGGGGATCTCCGCTTCGCTGCCGGGGACCTCGACCGGACGCATCCGCCCCTCGCCATCGCGCTGCCAGGCGATCTGCACCGTGGTCAGCGACTGCACGCCGCGCTCGGCGTCGCCGTTGAACTGCTTGACCGTCGTGACGTAGGCGCGCGGATCGGCGCCGAACACCGCCGCGGCCTCTTCCTGGCCGTAGTCGAGCTTGTACACCTTCGGCCATTCCGGCCAGGGATTGTCCGCCGCGCGTTCCATCGGCGGCTGCGGCATGATCTCCAGCTGGCGCAGGCTCTTGCAGCCCTGGCGCGTCGCGGTCGCGACGCAGTCGGTCCCGGTGTCACCGCCGCCAATCACGACGACGTGCTTGCCCGCGGCGTGGATGGTGCTGCGCTCGGGCGTGGAGTCGAGGACCGCCCGGGTGCTCGCCGTGAGGTATTCCATCGCCAGGTGCACGCCGCGCAGTTTGCGGTTCGGTACGCCGAGGTCGCGCGGCTGCGTCGCCCCGGTGCACAGCACGATGGCATCGAAGTCCTTGCGCAGCAGTTGCGCCTCGACGTTCTCCCCGACGTGCGCATTGCAGACGAATTTCACGCCTTCGCGCTCCATCAGTTCGATGCGTCGCAGCACGACCTCATTCTTGTCGAGCTTCATGTTCGGGATGCCGTACATGAGCAGGCCGCCGGGTCGGTTGTCGCGCTCGAGAACCGTGACGCTGTGGCCGGCCGCATTGAGCTGCGCGGCGGCGGCCAGGCCCGCCGGACCGGAGCCGATGACCACGACCCGCTTGCCGGTGCGCGCGACGTCCGAGCGCGGTGCGATCCAACCCTGGTCCCAGCCCTCGTCGGCGAGGGCCGCCTCGATGGTCTTGATGGCCACCGGCGGCTCATTGATGCCGAGTACGCACGAGCCCTCGCAGGGTGCCGGGCAGACCCGTCCGGTGAATTCCGGGAAGTTGTTCGTCATCAGCAGCCGCTCGAGCGCCTCGCGCCACAGGCCGCGATAGACCAGGTCGTTCCACTCCGGGACCAGGTTGTGCAGCGGGCAGCCCGAGGCCATGCCCGAGACCAGAGTGCCGGTGTGGCAGAACGGTACGCCGCAGTCCATGCAGCGTGCCGCCTGGTTGCGCAGGCGCTTCTCGTCCATGTGGTGATGGAACTCGTTCCAGTCGCGCACGCGTTCGAGCGGCGCACGGTCCACCGGGAGCTCACGCAGATATTCGATGAATCCAGTCGGCTTGCCCATCGGGTTCTCGGTGTGTTCTGTCAGTTTCCGCCGACGCGCGCCAGATCGCGCGCGTTTTCCTCGAAGGCCACCATCACGGCCTCATCGCCGCTCAGTCCCTGGCTGTGCGCGCGCTGCAGCGACGCAATGACGCGTTTGTAGTCCTTAGGCACGACGGCGACGAATTGCGATACGAGTCGCGGCCAGTTCTCGAGTACGTAGCGCGCCCGGGCGCTGCCGGTGTACTCGCGGTGACGCTCGATCATGCCGCGGACCCGCTCGATCTGTTCAGGATCCTCCAGCGGCTCGAGGCTCACCATCTGCTTGTTGACGTGGGCGGGGAACTCGCCGGCCTCATCGAGCACGTAGGCGATGCCGCCGGACATGCCGGCGCCGAAGTTCCGGCCGGTCGGGCCGAGTACGACCACGT